>JAKDMR010000719.1 GCA_030452275.1 Candidatus Nitrosocosmicus sp.
GAAGATTAAGTATATTTTAATATTACGCAGCTTGTTTGGAAAATCGTTGCCCGTTGCTCCTAACTTTATGGTCTTTCAAATATTGAATCGTTTAGGATACCTCAAATATAAGTTGGTCGCTTCATAAAGCCTTCACAGCTTTCACTGTATCTACGAATATACTTTGTTTATAAATTACGTTAAGGTTGTGGCGGAAACAGAGTAATATAATTCAAATCGATAAAATTGAAACATAATATCAGATGCAATTCTCTACCTCAAATAAATTAGGAGTTGATGATAGAGAATTAAGTTGATGTAGTAAACAGGAGTTTACAATGAACGTCGTGTATAAGAAACTCTGTTAAATGATCAGTTACATTTAGGCGAATAATGTTAATAACTATTATCCAAATAAATAACAATAAAGGTATTAAATTGTGAAAAATAATGGGTCGCAGAGTGAACGCTATATTGTTTGACATTATTATTCAATCAGAAAGGGACCCATAGTGAGACTAAATAAAGATGGATTTTTTTACCACAAATAGAACGGATTAGCTTTTTACTAAATGAAATATGAGTAGAGTTTTTTTGATGTGGCATTATTATTACTTGACTGCGCTATTTATCTTGTGGAATTATTTCGGATTGTGTCTTTTCTTACTATTTCCAATCCATTTTACGCGGCTGCCGCGTAAACATCAAGAATGTTGCTTTGATCCAGTCGCGTGATTACATACGATTCCGACCAGTAATAATAGAATTAGAATTATCTAAAACTATTGATAAAAAATAATCGAGATTCATTTTCATTATTTGCTACACATTGGGAACTTTAAGAAAATTATACATACTTAATTTTTTATTTTCATGTCTGCATATAATTTGATGTTCCAAATATTCATTTATTAAAAATAGAATCTAAGTAAAACTATAGTTAGTTTCTCTTTACTTGAGGGTGTAAAAAGTGATGATAGCACCTCGGTGGATATAGTCCTACATCTGTGAGTAACCAAATTAACTCCTTACGGATACTTTAAAATTGATATAAATACAATCTCCTTTCTAAATAATGTCTTCTAATCTTTTCAAGAAATAATTTAAAGAATCATTTCGTCTTCTGGCTCCTTTAAGATCATAATTTTGACAGGCTAACCCATAGCAATCAGGTTTTTTGAAACTTTTTTGCATAATTTTCTCAAAAGAGATCTTGTTAACTTTGTTGTAGTTTAACTCACTGTAGTTCATATTTTTTGTAGAATGTAATTTTGTTACTCCAGAAATATACCAACTTTCAATTTCTTTTTTTACTACGATCAATTTTTTATCAGTAATATGATAAGTGTTACGTAACTCTGACTCAAGTTTTAAAACGCAATTATTATTTGAGTCTTGATCATGAAGAAAAAAATATTTAGTTTGGTTTTCATTGTATGTCTTGATAAATTTATTGACAGTTCTGCTGTCAACGTGTTTGTATCTATAGGGATGAATCTGTATATTCTTATTCTTGTTTGATACGAATTTTTTTA
>JAKDMR010000720.1 GCA_030452275.1 Candidatus Nitrosocosmicus sp.
AATTATCGACATTTATTGTATGAAAATAATTTTTCGACATCAAAAAATCTCTAACGATTACAATTTATCAGATTGTTTTATTATCTTAATTCAAAAGAAAAGATATAATTATCGGGCCTCGGTCAGTATAAACGCAAGTACCATTTTTGTTACTTCAGAAAGAAATCCAAAGTCAATATTCTCAATTGTATCACTTTTGTCATGATAATGAAGATTGGTGGAGATAGCCGAGCCATCATATGCGCCGATGCAAACATAGCCTCTTGCCTCAAAAGGCATGTAGTCACTAGCATCAATGGGATCAAAAAGCGTATCAATATTTGTATATGTATTCGCCAGCCCCTGCATTATTAACCCAAAGTTCTTTGATGCTTCATTATTTGTAGAGACTATTCCGGTTTGACCATCATCAATATCGATATAAGTTGTTGTGTTGGAAGGAAGAAATCCAGGTTCTCCACACATATCCATGTTGACTACGGTATGAAGATTTAGTCCCTTATCTTTCATATAATGGGCGTAATGAGTTGAGCCCCAGAGTCCTTGTTCTTCTCCAGAAAAAAAGGCAAATTGGATATTCCTACCTAAACTTAATGGATATATAACACGAGCTATTTCTAAAAGTGCCGCAACACCACTTGCATTATCGTTTGCACCAGGTGCTTTAGACACGATATCATCTCCATTTTGTTTGAGTATGGTATCATAATGTGCGCAAAGTAACATAGATTCGCCATTGTTACCCTCAGTCGATCCGTTTTTGTTAGATATTACATTTTCTAAATCAAATCCATCTTGAGAATACTTGTGAAAGAAGGTCCCATCATATCCAATATTTTTTAATTCATTGAGCAACCAATCAGAAACGTGATGAATATTCTGAGATTTGCTGTGCCTGTTTGGAAAACTACATAATTTACTAACAGTACTTTCCAAATTTTGTCCGGCAACGAGGTTTAACGTATCTTTGATAGAAGGATCGATAACGATTCTTGCTCTTCGACTGTTAAGGTCTCTAAGAACTTCTGATTTTATAAATTTAGGACTTTTAGTTTTATCGGGCGGTTCGTAGTGTTCTAAATTGGATTTACACATAATTAGTATCAAATATGGACCTATAAAAAAATTATCACTAGGTAAATCAAAATGTTTCAGCTCTGAATGAGATGGTATTATCAAGTTCCCTTTAATTCTACTCACATTCTACAACCCTTTATTTTTGAGTCATTTACTATCTTTCATAACCAGCAACAGTCCAATAAATTAATTGATATTGCATATAGTCTTGTATATTTTTTCATTTAAGTCTACTACACATCGATCTCATTGCAACAACAGATTTGGGTTGATCCATTGTGGGATCGATATAATTATAGTCTAAGAATTCCATCATCAAGTTAACATAATTTCTGACTCTAATCGTTACCCCGATGTTTTTGTATATGTTTTTCCCATAATCTTTTGTACTTTACAATATGAGACATCATAAAATATTTGGAATTTAGAAAAGCA
>JAKDMR010000721.1 GCA_030452275.1 Candidatus Nitrosocosmicus sp.
TTTCTTATTTATATAAGAAGATAAGATAACACATATTTTTTTCGTATCTAGAAATTTCACATGCACATTTATGGAATGGTATAGTTAAATGGTAATTGCAATATATCAATTCTTGTTCTGCTCAAAGTAGTTCTTCATCTTCTTTGTATATAGTGGTAAGGTGAATCTTTATATCTAGATAGACAGCATTTGCGAGACTTGTGATAAATTTCATCTCGAAGATTATGAAACCTATCATTCCAATCGGATTTTTCATATTGTTTACGGATTTATTTACCAACCGTGCTTATTGCACTACTAACGAGGCACCAGTAATTCTATCAACGTGTTGTCCATATTAAAGATCTTTTTCAAATCGATCTTTATCCTTCTAACAAAAAAATCATAGAAAGGAACAGCATTAATCTAATAATGTTATCACAAACTCTTTTTGTCGGCTTGCGCGTTATATATCTGCAAGTATCGCTTTTATTTTTGTTGAACTTTTCTTTAGTTTGAAAGTGTCTACCTGTCGCTTCTATGGTAATCAGAAGAAATAAAACATCTTCGCTAGATATCGATCATGCTATGTTTTCGTACTTTCTTGGATTATCAATCATAGATATTGCCAATGCATTATTCTATTTACACATTGTCAGTAGAAGCCACATTCCAATCTGGAAGTAGATTCAAAAGTATAAACGACATAAGATGTGGATTTATTTGTCAAGTATCAGACCTAGGAGATGATTCATACTCAAGTCAACTATACCTTCATTTGTGATTAATCATTCTTCTAATCCCACCTATGATATTCTTAAAACGTAGAGAAGATAATATTACAATTATTACAATCGCGGTTGTGATTAATCCAATCTGATCGTATGAAACAAATTCGCTTTCTATGTCTAATTTATTTGGAACTATAGAAATACTGAAAAGCTGTCCAGAATTTATTTCATATGGTGAATTAGTGTTATTTGAAAAAGTCAAGACATACAAAAGTCCATCATTACCGACAGATAAATCTGAAATTGGTCCAAACCCTGTGGCAAACATGTTTTTCGTAATATTATTGTCAAAATTAATTATGTCTTCACGATTTTTGCTTAAACCAAAATTATAGATATTTCCATTCATATCACCTACAAAAAGAGTATTTAAATATTCCTTCCCTAATAGCGTAGAATTAAAAAAAACCATACTCGTTAGTTGGGTGGAATTTCTGAAAGTTAGTTTTGGATCATCATAAAATCCACCTTCGATGTCATACAATTGATTGCGGTCTTGTGGAAGTGTTATATTATCAAAGCAGCATTTGTCAGATGAATCTCCTTGTATAACTTTCCAGCCACTATTGAAACCAGGTTTGACCAAATTTATTTCATCATTACTGTCAGGCCCTTGTTCAGTATCCCATAAATATTTTGTAACGGGATCAAATGCCAAACCTAAAGAATTCCGAATTCCAAATGCAAAATAATATTCAAAATCATTATCTGGAAAGGGATTGTATACATTAGGATTCCCTTG
>JAKDMR010000146.1 GCA_030452275.1 Candidatus Nitrosocosmicus sp.
TACCAGATACTTGTTTATTACAACTGCAAGATGCAACAAGATAATCCACGAAGAGTAATCAAGTATATGATAGGCTGTTAGTCAATCAAGAAACTAGGATAAACAAACAAAATCAATTATGACCCACCCTCAGTTACTTTTTAAGTTAAGATCACTATTACCATAAGTTTGGAACCAATTACGATTTTCGTTGATCATTTCCTGTATTTTAAATGAAGGTGAAGATGAGGCGTATGCTATTTTGTAAACAGAAGTTGCTGAGATGGCACTTGCGAGTAAGAGCAAGTATAAAGAAAACACAATTATAGATAAATTAAAACAGATAATTTTCTTTGATATGTGCCTAAATAAGGAATAGTATGATTTAATAGCATGGTCTCATCATTAGTAGATAAAAACCTTTGCAGAATGTTTCCTAATCTTGAGACGCAAACAAGCTATACATACAAATGTTAGATTGCGACGGCCTAGGTGGACTAGCCAATACCTTTTCTAGAGAAACAATAATTGAAACTCAAGAGTCATTTTTAAATCAGATATTCTTTCAGGTCTTTTTGAGATTTCAGAATCCACAATACATTCTTTTGGTATTCTGTTAATTCATTTACTCAGTAAGATATGGGCCCTGTTACTTTCGTAAAAGTAGATGGTCATGGCAAACAGTTAAGCTATTAGTTAAGTCGTATACAATATTATGATTGGATTGTCATTTCAATAACCTAATTCGTGAATCAAACATTTTTTGCTGTTGTTCTGTTGATAGCTTAAAGTCGTTTTGAAGATATCTAAACTCCCTGATTACAAACTCAAATTTCTTTGAGATCGATAGCTCAGATTCTATTAGATCATCTGGGAAACTTTAAAGACCATGCTTATGCCACATAACTGAATGACTGTATGACCTCTTACCTAATTTTTGAGCAATAGTAATAGGATTCATCATTGAAGCTAGTTATGGTTTTTCTACAGAAAAATGCTTGGTTCAGTGTTCTCATCCATCCTCAGGAGTAGATGGAAATGAATGAGGATGACGTAAATTGCTATATAAGCGGTAACATTAGTCAAAAATCAAACTTTTAAGGGAGGTTGCTTTTTTTGATTTATTTAGGATTGAGTAGTAATTGGACAATAAGACTGTATATGATCTGATTGTAGTAGGAACAGGAACGGCAGGCTCTACCGTAGCATCAAATTGCCGCTCTAATGGATTAAAGGTTGCCATTATAGATTCACTACCATTTGGTGGCACTTGTGCTTTGCGCGGCTGTGAGCCAAAAAAAATTCTTATTGAGGCAGCAAAAACAATTGATGCAAACCATAGACATGGAAATAAAGGCATAAGCGATATAGATAAAGTTCATGTGTGTTGGCGTAACTTGATAAACTTTAAGAGGACATTTACAGAGCCTTTTCCAAAACAAAGAGAAGACAGTTATATCAAGGCTGGCATTGTTCCCATCCATGGAAAAGCTAAATTTATTGATATGGACACAATTAAAGTGGAATACAATAAGAATGCCGACGAAACTAATATTGATATTATAAAAGGAAAATACATCTTAGTAGCAACCGGAGCCAGACCCATTAATTTAGGCATTCCGGGTACAGAGAATGTAATCACAAGTGATCAGTTTTTGGATCTTTGGAGCTATCAGCTACCTGATAATATTGTATTCATTGGTGGCGGATACATATCATTTGAATTTGCACATATTGCTGCGCGCTCTGGTGTGAAAAAGATCACAATTTTTCATCGAGGCAAACAGTCGTTAGAACATTTTGACCCAGACCTCGTTGATCAACTAGTGCAGAAGAGCAAAAATATTGGTATAGAGGTCCAGTTAGAAACAAAGGTAGAAAGAATTGATAAATTAACATCTCCTTATTCATCAGATGGTGCTGGCAATTTAGTAGTGCACTATTCTTCTGTAGCAAATTCCTTAACAGACGATAATTCGACAAAAACCCTAAAAGCTGATATGGTAGTACATGGCGCAGGTCGAGTACCAAATCTAGAAGATCTTGATCTAAAGGCGGGTGGCATTGAACAAACCTCCAGAGGCATAAAAGTGAACGAATATCTTCAAAGCGTTTCTAATCCTATTGTATATGCCGCAGGCGATGTTGCATCAAGTGGAGGGGCACCATTAACTCCGGTAGCAAGCTATGATGGTAATATTGTATCAACTAATATTCTAAATGGAAATAGCATTAAGTCAAATTATGTTGGACTGCCTAGTGTTGTTTTCACTATCCCACCTCTTGCATTAGTCGGATTAAAGGAAAAGGATGCAATAGAACAAGGATTACAATTTAGAACTAATCATAATGATACATCTGGCTGGTACTCAACTAGACGTGTGGGTGAAACTCATTCTGGATTTAAGATATTAATTGAGCAAGGGAGTGATAGAATTTTAGGGGCCCACCTACTAGGCCCTCACGCAGAAGAAGTCATAAACATATTTTCAATGGCTATAAGATTAGGACTTACCGTCAAAGATCTTAATGACCCTATTCTTTATGCCTATCCAACCAATACCTCAGACGTAATCTATATGTTATAATTTTTTCCCATTTTGGGATTTTCAGGTTTTATCATGTTATTTATTCTAATTTGCTGGGCAAGGATATGAACTGTTTCCTATGTGTGTAAAATTATACAGTTAATAGCGATACCCGCTAACTGCAGTTACTTATTAAGATGAGCGGTGTCAAAGCACTCGCGATCAGCACTCCGGGAGCCTTTGGAAATACTTTAACGGGTTTTGATTTATAGGTCTGATATTTCTTAATGTCCGCACCTGCTCTATTAAGAACTAGGAACCAGCTTTTGGTGGTTTATCTCTTTTATCATCTAATACCCTATTCTATTTGTAACTGCACGAATATTAATGGAATTTATATTGACGCAACTCGTGTAGGTTTTACCTTTAAAATAATTCTTTTTTCACCTGGTGCTCTGAAGGGATATTTGTCTTTGTCTAGGTATTTTTTTGCCAATTTATCTATATGGCTATCAGCCGATTTACCTGCTATCTGGTCAATGACTTCTCCCCTTAAGGTTACCATATGGAAAGGATTATTGCGATCTACTATGGATACTGCTATCCTTGGATCTCTTGTTACATTCTTCTGTTTCACTCTTCCCAGAGCAGTATTGATGAGAATTTCGTTTCCTTGTATATCAATCCAAGTAGGGGTTATCTGAGGAGATCCATCTTTCATTAGGGTAGCAACAAACGCTAGGTTCTTGTCTTCAAAAAGATTTTTGATAAGAGGTTCAGTAATATCGGTTTGGTGTTGACTCATACTTTGTACATATTATACTTTTCAATATGGTTTTTATACACAACCCTTTATCATATTGAATCAGTAGAACATCGTCTAAATCACGAGAAAACAAGATTAACGATATTTTAATAGTGCTTTATCGATATATAATTATGTCAAAATTGTTTACTCCACATTCTGATATATTTCTAGAATGCGATGAATATCACCAAATTAGTGAATATTTAAACGATAAAATTAATCCCAAAGAGGAAGAATTCTTAACCGAAGCGATTGCGTTTTATGAAAAGCATAGGCATGACTCAGACGACTCAATTTGATCCAAACGGATTAAAATTTAAGGTTTTTAATCCAAGGAAACATCAACTACCAAAGATAAATTTCAGGCAAACGAATGGTGAAGACCCACTATCAGTTCAAGAGTATTATGAAAATTACATCTTTAACGGCAAATCTGATACTGATGAGGTAAAATATGTGATTAAGTACTTTGATAATTGGATAGGTTTTTTTTCTATTGATCTGACGAGATTGCATACTAAGCAATCTGAATTGATTCCACAGTACAAAGTAAAGGGCAAGAAAGAAGGATTTTACCAAGGACCCACCTGCGCACTTTTGATAAAGAAAATAGGTATCGATCAAAACTACAGATGTTATGGGATCGGCAAATACATAATGCTATTTTGCAGCGGCCTGGTCCAAACAATAAACAAAGATAAACTTATCAAACTTGTCATATTTAAGACAACAAGATCGTTAGCCGAGAAAATTTATTTTCCAAAATATCAATTTAGCTTTACAGGTACGAGCGGGAAATTGGTCTGGGCATTTAAGAGGATTTGTTAGACTAGAATATCAAGTATGTGAGCTGCCGAACTGAATTCGTGAAGTTTATCAAATATGCAAATGCTAATAATCTCTAAATTTTCGCCTGTAAGAGACAAGCCTAAGATACAATACCTTATTTGTATTTAATCCTACCATCAACAATGTTGTTGCCTAAAATTCATTCTTGAATCATTTTTAAACTAATTGGATTCTATTGTTACTATCAATCCCTTTTCACCTAAGATGTCTATTTAAGAGTCCTGCTTAGTTACACTTGAGGGATTACAGGTTTGTTTAAATTGGCATTTTATACATTTCCATTCTTCATCTACCTTTGGTAACTGAACATTGCTAATTGCATCAAGGGCAGTTTTTAGTAAAGAAACCCTTGTTCGAATTTCTTCTTTTAAAATATCACGAATAGGAAATTTTTTTCTAATATTAACGTCCAAGACTCGATCGCGGCCAAAGTGCCTTCACCATCGTGGTCTGTTGTTTTGGGAGAAAAAATAAACTCCTCGATTGTCTCGTTTTATCCAAACCATTTTTCGGTTATTTGCGTAGCGAATACAAAGTATCCTTGTATCATATCTAGAAATAACCAAATAATACAATAGATGACGAAGAAAGGATTTGAACCGTTTGCTATCTGGTTTTGGCCTCTCAAAGCTCTTTGTATCCTTAAATTCAATGATGATTTAGGCCTCATTAGCCTTTTTTGTGGAAACCGTGCCTAGATATTCTGTCCTATGAGATGGAGATCCCGTCATCAGGTTGGGCCTTGCTATTAGATTATCCTCAAACAACAATACAATTTGACTTATGCCGATGTCTGCAAGCCCTACAAGAATATATTCAGAGGATTCACCTCTAACAAAATTGTCAATATCTTCTACAGTTAATTCATAGTCTTTAACGGTGCGTGCATAAAATGCTCTACGCAGGCAGGAGCCAGAGGGTATATCAGAGACATGAATCTTGTCCTGTGGCTTTCTTTTCCTAGAACCATATAAATTCTTGAGATTTGTACGTAAAAGATGTAAAAATTGATAATCCTTGGATATTATGATTGGCATTTCTTTTACGGGTGTTAATGTTGTTGTGACCCGCCCATATTAAAGCGATCATGTTTTATGGTTGAACCATTACAAATCCGAAAAAGATTACCCACAATTATTAAACAATATTTCAGTTTATATTACCTGAGGTATTATAAATCCTGTTTGCATTATGATCCCTGCTAGACAGCAAGTATACTCGTGTTCCCGTGTAGAATTGATGCTCAAGCAGGACTGCTGTCATAATGCAAATAATCCTTTTTTAAGATAAAAATGGTCTTATCCTAGCATACCTATGCAGGAGATCTAAAGTATAACCTATTCTTGTATTTTAAGAACCGTATCTCAGAGCCAAATTCGAATTTAATTAATTCCATATAATAGTAAAGAATGATTACAAAATGCGGGCTACGAGCCCGGTAACATTTGAAGCAATTTAAAGCCCATCCCAAAATTATCTTTCTGTAGATACTTATGCAGCAGGATAACTGTACCAGTCCAAGATAGTATTCTGACCTTTTCTCATAGCGGGTAAACAGTTTTCTAAACCTGTTATGCCATGAGTTGGTTCGTTCTACAACCCATCTCTTTGGAGAGTATTTTTTACAGAAGGGTATGACTTTTACTTCCTCTTCACCTTCCACTTTTCCCTTTCTCTTTTTCTTGATTGGTATATGCAATACAAAGCCTCGTTTGATTAATTCTTGTTCTTCTTCTGTAGACTTGTATCCTTTATCCAAACACAGGTGTTGTCTTTTTCTTCTTCTTCCTGATCTTGATTTGTATGATGAGGATACTGATTTTGATTTCGGTCTTTTGATGACTGCATTATCAACCACATCTGTTACCAGATTGATG
>JAKDMR010000722.1 GCA_030452275.1 Candidatus Nitrosocosmicus sp.
ATAGAGAAACAGGGAGCAAAATGATGAGAGGATAAGGAATTAGGATACAAAGCATTATTTATATGATTTTCATAAGGATGTATCTTCCTTAAAATCTTGATTTGCTTTTTCATGATATTCCAGATTAGATTGTTCTACCTTAATTGCTTGAGGCGGACATACTGCAACACATGCCATACACCATATACAATCCTGCTCTCTTATAGGATCTGATTTATCTGTATAATCTACTCTGCCTTCCCTATCGTCATTGCCATTTCCAGAACTTGTAGCATTTGCGGCTTGAATTGCAGGTATATCATTATCAGTCCTATACCATTGATACACCTTTGTAGGACAAACTTCAATACATGCGCCTTCTGCAAAACATGAATCCCAATCTACGGCAACCATAGTTCCATGCACACCTAAAGGAACAAGTTCCTCATTTCTTGCAGCATAATTGTCTATCACATTTTCATTTTCTGCAGCATCTGAAAGTTTTCCGGGTCCCCATACATAATGATAATGCTGACCATCGGCATGTTTGTGTTTTCCTATCACTTGATAATCTTTGGGAAAATCTTGATTTATAGGCATTTTATATCTATTAGTGATCTTTAATCTTTACTTAAAAGATTTCCTAAAAGTTGATTATAATAAAATTTAACCATTTCTTATAATCTTGTTTTTAATTTGTTTAACTTGAATATGTTTTTAAAGCAAGAGGAAATATGATTTGTTCCTCTAAAAAATGATTTCTCAGGTTTGTAATAAATTCCCTGATTTGTCTTCTTATTTCTTGTTCTTGTTCTAATTCTTGTTGTAGATGTTTATCTCGTTGATGAATCTCATCTCCCATATTTTGTAATTTGTGTTTTAGAAAATCCACTACCCAATTATGCTCCTGCATTATTTTAATAGAATCAGCGGATTCTTCTTTTGCGTTGTGCATTATAATGCGCATTATCCTCGCTTCTTCTTCAACGACATGCTTAATAATCAATTCACTCATACCATGTATTGTTTCTATTGCCTCGTTGATATTATTTTCATCATTGTATTTTGTTATATTGTTTAAAGTTAATCCAAATTCTACGTGTTCTTGTTTTAACCTATTAATCATATCGGGGATGGATTCATTAAAATCGATTTTATAACCCATTTATGTCTTTATTTGATGATATGTGTTAATAAGACTACTTAAAAATTTAAAACCCGTCTCTACATTTATCACCATTTTGTTTTAACTTAGTTAAATAATCTGGAACAATATAAAACCTCAAATAAAAAGACTGGCTGTATAATTAAATAATTATGAGCCTATAAAATCTGGATTTCTTTAGGTTCTGCCTTGAAACCTATCTTTACATGAGTGCCATCACAATATGGTTTATTCTTAGAATCACCACATCTGCATAGTACTGTGAAGGTTTTATTGTCTACCATTACCATGTTAGGTCCATTTTCGGTACATTTAATTTCGACTTTAGTCATATTTTATAATTTTGGTATAAATATATAAGG
>JAKDMR010000147.1 GCA_030452275.1 Candidatus Nitrosocosmicus sp.
GGATAACAAGGATAACAAGGATAACAAGGATAACAAGGATAACAAGGATAACAAGGATAACAAGAAAAATTCAGTAATTGATGACAAATCCACAGAGGGTAATACTAGATCTAAAAAGGGGAATTCCTAATTCTACTTTAGTTTTTGCTGAACAATATAGATCTATTTTTTAGTCCAAAATCCCTAATTCATCTAAGATATCTTGATATTTTGATGGACTATGATCAAGCCTATTCAAGATGGTGTACCTTTCAGGTCGGATTTTCTTTGCAAGCAATAAAGCTTCAACCAGCTGATCTTTATCTACATTTATTCCCTTAGAAGTTGTGGGAGCACCAATTCTTTTCAGGGCCTCCTTAATTTCCAACCAATCTAAATTATGCAATTTGGCCATAATTATTGTCCCAATGCCTACCCTCTCACCATGTAATCCACATTTATTTTCAGTTATGTATTCTAGTGCATGGCTAAAGAGATGCTCTGACCCTGAACACGGCCTGCTGCTTCCGGCTATACCGGCTGCTACCCCAGAGCTTATTAATCCTTCAACTATGGTCCTTGTTATTTGAATGGTAATTTCATTTTTCATAATTTTCTTTGAAATATCTACGATCATTCTAGATCCCAGGTAAGCCAATTTTGCTGCATATTCGCCATAATACTCGTTATTATGATCTCTTGCTAATTCCCAGTCTTTTATAGCGGTTGTTTTTGCAATTAAATCTCCACATCCACTGGCGATTAGTCTATATGGGGCGTTTGAAATAACGTCTAAATCTCCAATTATCTCAATAGGTGTATCAGCCTTTATAGAATAAGGTCTATCATTACCCTTAAGCGAAACAAAAGGGCTAGATATACCATCATGTGAGGCTGATGTAGGAATACTGACGAACGATACTCTCAACTTGGTCGCTATCATTTTTCCTAAGTCTATGCATCTGCCTCCTCCCAAACCTATAATGATGGAGATGTTCCTGTCCTTTAGTAGATTCGTAATCAAGTCAACTTGTTGGAATGACGCTTCTTTCGTAATTACCCATTCAAATTGGAGATTACTTTCAGTTAAACTTTCTTCTATTATTCCTGCTATTTTATTTTTAACATTTTTACCAGTTATGATCGCAATTTTGTTAACATTCTGGCCACTATCTTTGATGAACTCTCCTGAATTCTTTAGTATATCGTTACCTATTATTACCTTCCTAGGTAACTGCATTACGTGAGTCAAACGTCAACTCGTTTATTTATAAATAATTGAGAAAATTTGTAAAAAAAACTAGAAAAGTTTTCTAAGGTTATTCTTCAGGCTTAGCTTCTACCAAATCTGCTGTAGCATAACCTCTTCCTACTCGAGTAATCTTAACTTTGACTTTGTCTCCTACTTTCGTATTCGGAACGAAAATTACTAATCCTTGAATCCTTCCTACACCTGCATCTCCTCTTTTACTCATGGATTCTATATCTATCTCATGTTCTTCTCCTGCATTTACTGGGGATGGCTTAAAAAATCTGTTGTAGCTACCGCCTCCATTGCCATTACTGCCTCCATTTTCATTTCTCCTATTATTGGGATATCTTCTTTGACCATTGTCACCCTGTGAAATTTGTTCTATTCCTGATGGTTGTGATTCACTGTTTTCCAAACTATATCAGTATACTACTATAATATTATTGGATATTTCAACTTTGATATTCTGAGATCGCCAAAATAGGAAATTATGTTAAAATACTTTTTTATTTATTAAATTATAGTATGCAAACCTCATTGCAAATTGAAGGGTTGATCAAAGAATTCATGGATGTGAGAAATAAGACCTTGGAGCTATTTTCTCCTCTAGATATTGAGGATGCAGTGATACAGTCAAGCGATTTTGGAAGCCCGCCGAATTGGCACCTAGCACACGTGACCTGGTTTTTTCACAAAATATTAGAGAAATATTCTAAAAGCTATAATAACTATGATGACGATGATTATAACCTCTCTTATCTGAATTCTTATTATCAAAAATACGGATCTATTCTCAAGAAAAGTGATAGAGGGAAATATCCCAGACCCACCGTAATGCAAACTATCAAGTATAGGAAGGAAATAGAGAAACTATTTGTAGAATTTATAAAATTAAGGGCCATTGACCCAAAAGACTATTCAGACGAGTTGATTCTAGACATTTATACCGCAATTAATCATGAAAGACAACACCAGGAGCTGATGATTTATGATTTGCAATATTATTATAATCGATTTCTTGACGAATCCGATAACTATGTTCCAAGTAAGTCTAATACACCATTAGTCGTCAAAGATGTTCCAAAAGAGATGGTACATGTTGAGGGCGGTTTATTTTTGCTTGGTTATAATGGTAAAGAGTTTTGTTACGATAATGAGTTACCAGAAAACAAGGTATATTTGAATAATTACAAGATTGATAATAGATTAGTTACAAACCAGGAATTCATAGAATTCATAGATGCAGGAGGATATCAAAATTACAGGTATTGGTTGGCCGATGGCTGGGAAATGGTAGTATCTGAAAATTGGAATTCACCACTTTATTGGGTATTTAACAAGCGCGGCAATAAGTGGGCCAAAAAGGATTTTCGAGGTACTCAGGAAATAAGAATGAATGAACCAGTTGTGAATTTGAGCTATTATGAGGCCGATGCTTTTTGTAAATGGGCAAAAAAGAGGTTGCCAACTGAGGCCGAATGGGAAAAAGCTGCTTCATGGGATAGCAATTATAACTCAAAAACTATTTATCCTTGGGGCAATACTGCGATGACAAATGAGCACGTCAATCTTCTAGAATCTTATACATGGCATCCCACTGAAGCAGGTTGCTTTCCAAAGGGGAAGAGCCATTATGGGTGCTATCAAATGATTGGTGATGTTTGGGAATGGACTTCGTCTGAATACGTGCTCTATCCTGGTTTTCAATCTAAGTTTGAGGAGTATACCGATAAATGGGCAATTAATCAAAAAGTACTTCGTGGAGGAAGCTTTGCCACTCCAAAAGAGCAAATACGAAATAGCTACAGAAACTATTTCAAGCCTCATGAACGGATACTTTTTTCAGGTTTTAGATGTGCAGCTGACGCATAAATTTTCCAGCGAGAAAATCAGGTAAAGTTGTCAATCTGAGATATTTAGTTTTACTTTTTTTAAGATAGAAAAATCCTGGCCCTCTAGACCTATCATCAAGGAGTAGTTTCCTGGGGGTATATATTGAGTTACCCTTAGAGTACCATCTATCTTACCTAGGTGTGTTGTTTCGTTATTTGTTTTTTGCTGGGGCTTAATTTCAAGAATTTCTGGATCAAAAGAAACCTTTAGACCCATTAAGTCTCCATTTGGTACGAATGTTCCTGAAACTATTGGCTTAAAGACGATCGCACTATTATTGGTGAAAGTTTGAATTTGTTTTTGGAAGTCTACGGGTGGATCACTGCTATTAACGGATATTTCTATACTTTCAGCACCGTGGTTACCGTTACGTAGGCTTATTGCCTTAGGATTGACGGACAGAGATATAGGAATAGCTTTATCTAAATCAATAAAACCTATCTTATTTTCTGATTGTTCTGTAAACCAGACGCCTGATCCAGTGCCCGCCGAGTCATTGGAGGACCCTACTGATACATCAAACTGTAATGCGTTAGAATAACCGCATTGATTGCTACTATTGATTGGATCGCATACAGAATAATGAATATTTTGTGTCGGTATCCAATATTCAATCAAGGTATCATTGTCAGGGACAAATCTGGCAATTTTATTTCCAACATGTTCGTTAGTCCAAATCGAATTATCTTTAGTGGTCTTTATCCAATAAGGTAAGGTATTTTTGTATAGATTTGCTGATTTGTTTGAAACATCGTCATAATCAATGCCTATGATTCTTGATGAAAGCGGTGATGTTACAACATGTTCTATATTTAGACTTGTTATGTTATTTGAGTTCTCCTGGGGAGATATTTTGTAAAAAGAACTAGTAGCATGATCTGTTATCCAGACATTAGCCTGTGGATCCACTGCTATCCCAGTTGGAGATTTTATGTTCTTCGGTAATTCAAAGATATCAAATTTATTATCTGTTATGCTGTACTTTATTAAGACGCCTTTTTTTTCAAACGCTAGAGCTGTAATCCAAATAATTTTGTTTTCCTTATCGATTGCCAACGATCCAATCCCTACTTCATAGTTTGGAATCGTTTGAAATACTTCCTTTAGAGGAATTGGTATTTCTTTTAGTCCTTCTGATGTTCCATTTATCATTTTATCTATCTGACCATGCCACAAAGAGAGAGATCTTATTCCAACAAAATACATGCTATTTTTATTCTCAAAACCCATTGATATTGGATAAGAAGTAGAGTAAAACTCTGAATGAAAAGGAATGGGGTAATTATAGAATTTCTTTTCTATTTTATCAAACTTCCACAATGAATTTAATTTTTCATCCGTGAACCAAAGGCCATTCATTGTATTATCTAGTTGTATGTCCCAACTCCAGGAATTGCCAGCAGGAAGATCTCTTGTATACCAAAAAGGTATTCTGTAGGATTCAAATATCTGTTTAGTTGGATCAAATCCAAATAAAGTCCCATTCTTGGTAGAAATAAACCATACCTTATTTTCTGTTTTATCATAAGTAATAGCTATGGGGATGCTGCATTGCTCTGGGACCTTAAATTCTGTTACGAAATAATTGGAATTTGGTGTACTCTCAATTCCGCAATTCCACTTTTCAAATTCCGAAATTTGATTGGTCATTTGTTGTTCCATTGTAGATCCTAATACGCTCGGATAAGCGTTAGTCATTGAAAAACCAAAAATTGACATTAGGATAATCGAGAGGATTGCAATAACCATTTTTTTGAGCATAATATCGTACCCTATACTTGGGATCTGAGACATGGAAATTCGTCACATATATTTTCTATAATGTTTATTAATTTGTTTGTGTGGCATTGAGTAATTTCGCAGTTCAAATTCGTCTTTAGTTTCTAAGGCATTTAGTTAACCATGGGATAATTTCAGCTAGATAGCCGGGACTGTAATGCAATTTTTAAAGTCTTTATGATATGAAATTTACTTTAAATTGAACTGCGTACCTACTCACATATCTAGAGTTAGCATAACTTATATTTTGGATTCAAGGATTGCCTGCATATGGCAAAAGGTTCCAGACGAGGGGGCAGGGTTCGTGATAAATGGAGAGATAAACAATGGATTATAGTGAATGCTCCGCCCGCATTTGACAAAGTCCCTCTAAATTATATCCCAATTTCCGATGTTAGTAATGCAAAAGGAAGGGTAATTGAGAATACATTATATGATGTGCTAAAGCAAGATCCAACCCAACACCAAACCAAGATTTTTGTTCAGATTGATAGGATTAATTCTGGAATGGCTTCAACTATATTTAAAGGGCATGAATATGCAAAAGAGTTTCTGCGGAGTCTCATCCGACGAGGTAGTTCCATGATAAATTATGTTGATGAATACACAACATCAGATGGTTATGTTTTTAGGGTGTCTGCCACAGCATTTAGTCAGAGGAGAATAAATTCAGCCAAAAAACATGAAATCAGACTGTCTATGGCCAAATTACTGGCTGAAAAAATTCCTATACTCTCTCTTGATGAATTTGTCAAGGAGGTAACCATGGGAAAAATGAGTTCTGAAATGATGGATGTTGCAAAGAAAATTGCCATTATCCGTCATGTAGGTGTGAAAAAAACTAAGCTTCTCTCATCGCCTCTAGAGGTCAATTCGGATAAAACCGATTCGGATAGTTCTATTACAGAATCTAACTCTGAAGTTTCTACAGAATCTAACTCTGAAGTTTCTACAGAA
>JAKDMR010000148.1 GCA_030452275.1 Candidatus Nitrosocosmicus sp.
TGGACGATAATTAAAGGACACGATTAAGCACTGCTAATTACGCAAGAGATCTAGTATTTTAGTCAAGTAGATTAAAAACTAGTTAGTGTCTATAGAATTTAATGTCAAATATGTTTTCCAGTAACGAATTCATGAAATACATGACTTTTTTTGGCGACTAGGTAGAAATTCTTGATGACTTAATTTAAAAAACCTAAATTCCATCGCAATCGTATGCTGTATGAAGAGGTTTCGTTTCCTGAATGGATGTTAAAAAAATCTTCTTGTATGATGTCAATCAACGATCCACTCAATTGTTATTTTTCGACCTAATCTAATAATCTGATTTGGTCACTTGACATTAGAAAAACCTGTTTACAGAATACCGTCCAACTTAGAATGATTTTGGTTAAAGATGCACCTCTTTGAACTCTTACGATTGAGTTTTACTTTGCTCTGTTGATTTCATAACTAGAATGTCTGTAATTATGCACCGAGATTATAGTAAAACATTAAGGTAAGATTATTTTGGTATTCCGGTTATCGACTTTAGGAGGAAGAAAGGGCCTGAGAAATTTGCAATTTATCATTGTGCCTGGAATAGTTATAGGCATAATTGGTGGAATTCTACTATTTTTCGCCGCATATAATTACTATCCTCAAAAGAATGTAAATATCAATTTAAACGGCAAATGCTATGAGTTTTTGGATGAAGCGTATCAAAAGTACCAAGATTTAGTAGCTATTAGGGAAAAGGAATTGTTCAAGATGCAAATAGAGTCGCTGGATGGCTCAAATAGATTAGTTCCAATTACTTTCAGCGGATCAGGTGCTGAGGTAGAAAACACAATAGCCGAATTGGACATAAATGTGACAGAAATGCAGACATTAGGCGACCAAAACACACAAGTCGATAGGATGATCGTAAAGGGTGTTGTCAGCAAAGCGCTTCTTCAACAAATATTGAACAATATTTCCGAAAATACTACTGGTGCACTTATGGACTCGATGCCCAAAATTGGCATCTTACCCAATGCTGGCATTTCGGCGTCGGAAAGTGCAAAAATCAGTGATAATATTGATCAATTCATGACAAGCGGGCTAAAAAAAATAGTGTTAGAGGAGAACGGTGTAATGGGAACAGAATGCAGAAGCACTATAATCTATAATGATTAATGAATCCCAAAATATCGATGACAACGATAATCCTTTAACCCTAAAAAAGTCCATCTCAGTCAATACAATAAAGTATGTGGAATTCCAAAATGTGTCAGCATCTGGGAAAATTTAGACATCAGTCGAATCGATTTTTTTATCGCAATTAATGTGGTTTTTTTACAAATCCATCTATCTACGACTGCAAAGGATAGATTGGACTATTCTATTTCATTTATTCAAAAAAAACAAAACTGACTCACTAAATGTTGAATCTGTTCATAGATAAATTAAAGAGATTCCAGTAATCATCTAAATGATCAAATGTATCAAGCTTGATAGAAGTCATATTATTAGCTGAACGCGGTAGCGATTTATTTTCGGGACCAGTATGAAAAACAGGTCCAAAATTTGATTTTTGGGTATCAAAAAGCTCAGTCCCGTTATGATCGATCAAAATGAATTGATCATCAGTATTTAGAAATAGACTCTCAAACATGTTTTCCAGAGACCGCAAATTTATTATGCCAACCCAGTACCCGCTCAGAGAGCTCAAACCAGCTTGGCTATGCAAATCACTCATTAGAGAGTACACCGGGATCGCTGTAGCTATTGCAGGAGCAGTTATCGAAGCAGATAAGAATATGGAACTAACATAGGTTTGATTGTTTTTGACCACTCCTTTATACCATTCTCGATCAGTAAAATTGATTCGAGGAAGTTGCTCTTGATCTTTATATGGTTCTCCCATATAGATATCGCCACTAGGTAAAACAAAGAAAATGCTGGCAATATCTTTGTTTCGTTGGAGGATATCCTTAGCTAGATTTCTCTTATCCAAATCTAAGGTAGCGTGAATGCCGTTGTAATCACTACTAACATTCTTTAGAAATGGTACGTTTTTAAGAGCTTCTTCGTTACTTGAAATTTCAAGTACATCAACTGCGCTAGATATTTTGTCGTCTATCAGGTTAGCTAAGAGGATTAGCATTATAACCTTATCAGTATTGTTTGTTGGAAATTCTTGGAAATAATTTGATTGTTGACTGCCGTTATTAAGATCCTGAGCGTCTACAGGTTTGGTCATCAAAGAATAAAGACACATAGCAACAATAAACGTCGCAAAGATAAAAAATAATTTTCTGAAAGTGAAAGCTTGAAGAGAAAATTGTTGGGTCATACCTTATAATCAGTGTTGACATGGACAAAGTTGATATTATTTGTTATCTTTGAATTAAGAAATTTTTGACAAAGATATTGTAATCTTTCACTACATATAAAGATTAGGACCTAACCGACCGCTTTTTCGATCGGTTAAATAATCATAACTATTCATAGATATAGCAAAATTGAATCCATAGCATTTCTTTTTCCTTCGATATTAGTTTCAAGCGGGACAAGTTGCTTGAATATACGAACGGACGTTAATAAAAAAAAAATTATTGTGGATTTGACTCTAAGAAGGTAGCTGAATCGTCTAACACCTTATTTATATCAGCTATATTCTGTTTTATTTCTTCTATTGTAGCATTTCCATCGATCTGTTCACGGAGTTTTTCTCTAAGCAAAGCCTCACCTCTATCAGATAGTTCTTTTCCAATTGGTGCTTCTATGTACTCAAAATTGTCCAGGTAGGCGGCAGTAGCCAATTCTTTGGCTTTGATTTTATCGTTTGATTCATATGCAGAGACAACTTCATTTAGTAATCCTCTAATTGTAGCAATATAGTCCTGAGATGTTGGGGTGGTACTTGCATTTGAGGTTGTGGAGTTATCATTTGGGGTCAATCCAGTGCTTATCCTTTGAATTATTTGCTCAACAACAGCTTGGTCTCTAAGGTTCTGGAAGGAGTCTGTCAAATTTGCAAAAGCAGACAACAATCCTGTGATTGAACTAGTATCGTTTGAAATGTTTTGAGTGTTATTGAACAATAAGTTAGCTCGGTCCACAAATGCAGAACCATCCTGATACTCTAATTCCAGTGTTATATTACCTCCTGCAACCCCCTCTTTGTATTCTGAAGCAGCGGTTTTTAATAGATCTTTTATAACACTAATATTGTGTTCAGCAGTATTTAGGATGGTTGCTGGTATGACTGTTGTTACTACCGTATCAGACAATTCTATTGAAGATTTACCTTTGTTCTCAAACTCATCTACAGTGCTGTTATCAGTGGAAGCCAATCCAGCCAATTGGTTCAAATCATTAAAATAGGTATCATTTAGATTCTTGTCGGCTGTAGACAATGGAATAGTGACAAGTGTCAATACTTCTTCGATTGGATGAAGAGCATGAGCTAAAGTTAATTCAGTATTATTATGGAATTTATTATACCCAGCCTTTTCAATATGGCCTATAATTTGTTCAATATTTGAATGAAAACTAGTATAATCCGTCTGGTTTTGTTGTTCTGTTCCATTGTTCTGACCCATTACCTGATTGGGTAAGGCGAAACCAAATATCGCGATTATAACTACTGCGGTAACTAATCGTAGTGCTAATTTATTGTTTTTATTAGTATGCACAATGAGAACCCGCCTTACAATATATTTATAGTATTATCCAATTCTCAAAATAGAGAATTCAAATACTGCTCCTGTTTCTCCCAGGATCAATCATACAAGTGTCGCCCCATCTACTAAATTAAAAAATGAAATTCATTTTTATGCCAAGTGGATTAGGTGCTAACTACCGCACTTGCCAGAATCAGATCTGAATTCAAGATCCGGTTGGTTGATCGACTTGTATCTTCAATTGTTATAGCCTTTTTCTTTATACCTATTCATCACAGGTAGACTATTTATTTTAAAGCAATGATGCAATAAGTGAAAAAATCAAAATAATTAAACAGTTTAAAGGTTTTTTATTTCCAGGAATTTCCAAATATCAAACCTTTTTAAAATTATAATTCTAATATACTTGGACTTGTCCGGGGGAAAAATGACAACTATTGAGAACGTGCTGATACTTCGGGGTGGTGGGTCACTTGGTGCTTCTGGGTGTGGAATATACAAAGCGTTAGTAAAACTTCGTATTGATTTGAATTTGATTGCTTGAATCTCAATTGGTGGGATTAATGCAGCCATCATAGCGGGTAGCAGAAATAAAGATAGGACCGAGAAAATATTAGGAGATTTCTGGATCGAGCTTTCTGAGAATTTTGTTAATAAGGATAAATTTTTCAATTTTACGGGTTCAAACCTAATGAATGGAGTTTATGAAAGTTTTGTCTACCCACTTCCTACCGATGACGTTATCCTTAATTGTATGAAAATGAAGGAAGAACAACAGATTAAGATCAAACAGCTTGAATCTTTCTATAGCTCTGCAGCGTTAGGAAATGAAAAATTCTTTAAACCTAGATGGTCTTCTAAATATGCAGTTTCAGACCCTGACTACTTTGCACCAATGAAATGGACTTAACTTTACGATCATCGACCATGGATTAAGACTTTGGACAGATATGTAGACTATGACAAGTTAAAGCCAAGAGAAAACAGTAATCCTCGACTAATTTTGACTGCAGTTAGTGTTCTAGATTCTAAACCTTTAATATTTGACAGTTTTAAGCACCAAATAGAGCCCAAGCACATCTTAGCAACTTCTGCTTTTCCACTATACAATTTTCCATGGATAGAAGTTAACAAAGGAGTATATGCCTAGAATGGTGGCCTTTTGAGTAACACTCCTCTTAGGGAAGTACTAGATGCATCACCGGTCATGGATAATAAGATATTTCTAGTAGAAAACTGTCCCAAGAAGGTTGACGCTTTGTCTGGTAATTTAGTCGAAGTACTTCATAGAGCCAGAGACATTATTTTTTCGGACAAAACCGAACATAATATTAAAATGTCAGGAGTAATTACGCGGTATTTAGACTATATTGAAGAACTTTATCAGATTATTGAGAATAATATAGATAAGTTACAATTAGATGTCAACATGTTAAGGAAAATTCATCGAAAATATAAAAAATACCATGAAGATCATGGGGCCGAAATTAAGGAAATGTACTATATTTCACGCGATGAAATGTACCCTCATATCTTTGAAAATGCTGATTTCTCTCCCACTACCATCAGGGAATCAATAATAGCAGGTGAGGAGAAAGCTAATAAGGCCATACAAGCTCATATGCAAGAGTAAATATTTTAGCTCTGTATAGTATGAAAAGATTCTTTGATTCTCTCAAAGATACTAGTATGATAATTGGATTAGGAGCAACTTAAAACAGGTTTCACTACATCACCAGAGGGTAAGATCCAAAATAATATCTAAGGAACAGTATACAAAATATAGGCAATGTAAATTAAACTAAAGTTAGCAAATTCAACATCGATAGTTAACTCTGTTCCTTAACAAATTTTTGATCATTGAGTCGTTTTATTATTGTTCTCCTTGACTTGACAGAAACAAGGTATCTATGTATCACCGCCTAAATTATCTGATGAATTTGATTTACAAACAAAACTAATAATTGCAGAAGGATCTGATTTTTACACTTTTAAAAGTAATCTTGATAAACCAATCATCAGTCAAAGTACGGTTACAACATCAAGGATAGTTGCATCTCCTGAACCAAGTAGGACCAGGATTCACAAGAAACACCTAACAACGTTCCATAATAAAGTCTTCTCTTCTATCCTTGCCCTGAACTAGACAATCCTAAGTCAAGTGTCATAGTTTCTGTCGTTATTCCACGTTCCAAATCTATTTT
>JAKDMR010000149.1 GCA_030452275.1 Candidatus Nitrosocosmicus sp.
AAATGAAGACTATGTTGTGAATTAAACATGACAAGCATCAAGACACTTCACTTATCAATTCGCTACGCATGAACCGATGAATATAAAGTCCATCATCTTCCACCAAAATGGTCGATGACGAATTGGTCCTTGTATCTCTTTTCAAAGCCTTTTTGACAGAGATGGGTAATAGATTGTCTTTTTCATAGACCGGCATACGTTAACCAGACTAAATAAACCCACATTTCTTACATCGTTAATGCACCAAGAAGAATGGTCAGTTGTTATGAGAGATAGCAGGGAAAAGATAGAGATAAAATCTAAGGGTATATCTCGTTCAAATGTAAAGTGAGTTAAAAATAACATTTTTCCTTCGACAAAACATAAGTGTAGTAATGCTCCTACCGATCCTATGAATAACTCACGACTAAGTATTGCTATTATTCTAGGCAGCACTAGACCTGGACGGAATGGTGAAGCAGTTAGTAGATGGATGCTCGAGATTGCAAAGAAGCGTAATGATGCTGACTTTGAGTTAGTGGACATTAAAGACTTTGACTGGCCTTTGTTGGATGAACCAATCCCTCCTTCCATGGGACAATATTCCAAAGAACATACAAGGGACTGGTCAGCTAAGATCGATTCATTTGATGGATATGTATTTGTGACTCCGGAATATAATCATGGAATACCGGGAGCACTAAAGAACGCCATCGACTTTCTTTTCAAAGAGTGGAATAATAAGGCAGCAGGATTTGTTAGTTATGGTAGTGCTGGCGGGGTACGTGCCGTGGAGCAATTACGTTTGGTTATGGCAGAGTTGAAAGTGGCAACTGTTCGTGGTCAAGTTCAGCTTTCCCTCTTTACTGATTTTGAAAACTTTTCAAAGTTCAAACCCCATTTAATTCATGAGAAATCGGCCAACAACATGTTAGACGAAGTAATTGCTTGGGCTGGAGCTCTTAAGATACTTCGCACAAGATAGAATAAGATTATCAGTAGAGTGATAAGGCCGATCCATAAGTAAAAAGCATCCATTAGTAGTGAAAGCCAAATGGAATTGACAAAAAGTGATGTTCAAGTTAACCATGATATTTTTACATGAAAAAAAGTATGGATATCATGAAAGATTTCGAGGATATGACTCTCGAAGAAAGAGAAGAAATACTTGAACAGGTAAGAAATCTTCCTGATGAATCAAATGATCCCCTTGATATGTTTACACATTCATTTGATGAATTATCTAAAAATTGGTCAGGTGCTTTAAAAGAATTTGATACCATTTACTCAGACTGCAATAAAGGCAGTCATGTCAACCTCATTGAAGAAAAAGATGAGAGCGGTTGGCGGGACAAAATCCGCAGAGCCTTCTACTAATCATTTTTAGAAAGATTGCAAACACCTCTCCATAGTATGTCAAATTGTAATATTGGTTGGAATTAATCCGACAATAACTATTGAGGCTTGCGAAGCATTGGAAAGATTGGGGGAAACTTATTTTCTTGGATAGTACCAAGCAACTCAAAGCCATGCCGCTTGTAAAAAGGGATGTTCCTTGGGTTTGAGGATTCAAGGTATGCCAAAACATTATCTTTATCGCACGTTGTTAGTGCATATTTCATGAGCACGGAACCTAGACCTTTACCATGGTGATGAGGATCCACTCCTAGAAGTGGCAAGTACCAATGAGGTTCGTTTGGATGATATCCACCCATTTTCTCAAACACTGCCGGAACAACGTTCTGGGCCTCTTCGGATATAGTTTCTCGTAACAGTGCAAGTATTGTACCAACATCGGGATCAACATTTGGTGGCAGCCAGAGAGCTGCACCAGAATAATTTCCAATGTAGTGGGCAGTCTTGTGTTCAAAGGCTTTTCCACCAAAGGCTTTAGCAAATTTGGAAAAATGTAAAAGGTATTTCTGTGAATCTGGCCATACCCAACGTGTGGCAGGATCAGCTACAAAGGCTAATTTTAACGCATCAATAACAGCAGTTTCCTCGGATTCAGTAGCCGTTTTGACATCTGGTCTTGTCATTAAGTTTCCTTCATAGTATATGAAGTCATTACATTTTAACATTTAGTGTAAATGTCGATCTAAAATAGTTAAATCGTCACGGATTTCAATAAATATGAATTAAGTGTAAGATATTGTGATTTCAATGATGTAGTAACTAATTTGGTGGTATCTAGAGAGCAAATTTTCTTACTGCATCAGTATCTTTGTAAACGCAATAGCTAAAAGAAAAAACACTCTAACATCCTTAGACGCAGACGTAAATCATTCATCCTTCAAACAAACAGGAAAGTGTGTAGCCCGACTTCCGAAAGATTATGGGCTATAGTCGAACTATCAATCTATTTGATAGAATCGTATAATCAAAAGATATCGAATGTTAGAGCACAAGAAACATAGTAGGAACAATTCAGATTAATAAAATTTGATCCTAGAGAAAAGTGTATACGTCTTAAATAAATTCATAGTTCAGGCCTTTGCTTTTTGTTTTGGTAACAATATAAAGAGAAACTCTAATTTCCTATTGACATTTCTTCAAATTCCAAGCCGAAAAAAAACTGTTTTGATATTCGTGAAATAATTTATAGATATTATTAAATAATTCATTTTCATAATATGCTTATGTTTCCAGATCCGACAGTGTTTCCAGATCCGACAGAATCTATTTCTGAATTTATTCTTCCATCCTTTAGAAAAATTCTAGTGACCCATGATGGAAAGGATAAATCTAATAAGGCAATTAATTATGCTATTTATTTATCAAAATTGTCTGGTGCAGAGATAACGATTCTACAAATAATTAATGATGCAAAACAATTAAGGGACACTTCCGGAAATATCTCTAGTAAGCGGCCACCTTCGCCATCGTTATCACCATCCTCTCCAAAAATATCAAAATCCTCGTCAACTGCTGCAAACAAACAAGATTATGTGGAAAATATTCAAGGCGACTTAATAGATTCAATGGAAGAGAAAATAAAGAAGATCGAACTTGCTGGGTGTAAGAATAAAGTTTCATATAAATTTAGGACAGGTAACACAATAGATGAAATAGTAAGTGAAATTAATGAAATGAATTATGACTTAGTTATATTAACATCATCTCATTTGAATTCCTGGATAGAATCAATATTTAGTAACACACGGAAAATAATCAGTAATATACACACAAGTGTTTTGATACCACAATAAATGGTATTATTAATTGTATCTTGAAGGAAACATTTTTTTATTACCGGAACTTTCTAATTTCGATTTGACCGGTGTAATTGAATGCGCCTAATAGATTTTGAATAAACAGTTAAGGCATTTGCATGGCGGCTATACAATTTAGTGAATCTGTTCAATTAAGAAATGAAGATCTATATGATATCAATCACTAATTCAAACCATGTGTTCTAGTACGAGGTATTCAAATATTGATCTACGCATCTAGAGTGAGACCTAATCCTAATTTAGGGAATTAGATATGTTAGTAAAAATTGGAAGATGCTAACTATCGATATCATCGTTTCTTGAGTGCAGTTGAACGATTTGGATCTCTAGATCCTCGGATCTTATCGGCTTTATCATCATGTCAGCGAGGTTGGCTTTTATGAAATCATGTCGGCCCATAAAGTCTTGAATAAAAAATGCGGGAATAAAACGAATTCTTAATTGAGAATTGTGCTTTCTCATCCTTTCTGCAAGTTCCAGGCCGTTAAGATTGGACATGAGCCGATCTAATAGTGTCATTGGATATCTTCCAGGGTTTCTTTCATAATGATCCAAGGCGAGATTAGGATTTGTGAAAGGGATAGAACCGTAACCGAGTCTTGAATTATTTAATACTATAGTTTAGGGAATGTTCCGAAATTTAGAGAATCCTTAATCTAAGATATCCAGCACAGATTTTGATTTTAAAGATTAAGATTTTAAGAAAAATCTAACTTTTAGTTCCAAGGATCATAGATATTGGAAAATAGAAGAAAATTTCTCCGTTCTCCATGTGGCTTTTCATGCCCAGATTATCCATCGAAATATCTTTTTGAAATAATTGTCTAATTCTAGGTATATCCTCAGGATTTGGAAAAGAAGATTTTAAGATGCTCTCGAGCCTCATTTCCAACTCATGGTGTTTGGATTTCAAGCTAGTTAGCCTGGCTTCATCCATCAACCCTTTTAGCTCATCAAAAGTCAATGCCCCAGTGTGTGAACTATCACGCAATTTTTCTACGTGGTTATACGCCTCAACCTTGTCTTTATCTGGAGTAACATCAATAATGAGTATTTTTCCATTTGGTTTACACACGCGTTCCATCTCTTCAAGTACTTGCCTTGGTTCAATTAAATGGTGAAAACTATATCTTGTTACCACCATCGAAAAGTAATCATCCTCAAAAGGAAGTTTTGTTACATCTCCTAACTTCCAATCTATATTATCAATCTTTCTTTCTCGCTGAAGATTCTTAGCTTCTTCAATCATAGCAGGGGTTATGTCAATTCCTGTAACATGATAAACTTTCTTAGCAAACTCGCATGCAATAATTCCTGGCCCACATGCCACATCCAATACCTTATCGTCGACTTGCGGATTACTTAATTCAAACATCAACTCTAATCCATAGTGATTTGAATGTTGAGACATTTGTGAAAAAGGAAGGGCCTGTTTGGTAAATTGAGATATAATAGCATCATTATGAGATACGCTATTCTCACGAGTATTTGAATCCACATCTAAAAAAGAATGCATCCAAATATAAAAATTAGTAATGTGAATAGGTCGAAAGTCAAATCTACTACAATTAGATCTCATTTATAGTTATGAACAAAAGAGGACAAGGTCATAGCTAATTATAGATTTATTCCTAAAAAAATTAAGTTTAGTGTAGAAAAATTACTATAACCGTCATCAAGTTTGGAGCACATCTTTGAAAGAGCAAAGATCACAAAAGATTGCAGTATGGGAAGAAATTTACCCTGGATGATGTAGCCACTTATAATTCTTTGAATAGCAGAAGGAGTATTGACCGTCGTTATCATCTACTTGGACTACCATTTTTGAGTTGATCGAATAATAGCAATTGACTGTTCATGCCATCGAGGACTGGTGGGGCTGAAAAATCACGTTATTAAGATGTCACAAACGACCTGGACCTTATAAAAAATACATTCTTGTTGACCAATATTAAGACTATTAGAATGAATAATAAAATAAAGGATCATCTAAAAGATTTTCAATCTGAAAAATAATGAAATAAAGGTAAGTGAAAGAGACCTCCCATCATACAAACAAACAATTAATGGAATACAAATCAATAATTGTGCGCCGTCGCAATTAGAACATCCCATGGAAAACTAAGTATCCCAGTATTACTATACCATTTCATATATGTTCTTAAACCATCCTTAGCATATAGTTTCTCATGTTTAGACCAAATCTTTTTGTCCTGAAATAGCAAGATACCTTTTCTTTAAAATCTTTAAACGATGAGTAGTGTTTTAGCACAAGCAGGTCATGTTTGGCTATGTTCCAAACCTCCTCAAGCATCATAAACTCAGGCGACGCTGTCGGAAGATATACTGGGATGAGTGTGTCCTTGTTCTGTTTTAGGTAATCTTTTACCTTCCTTGATCTGTAATGAGGTGATGGTGCTTTGTCCATGAAAAGATAGCATTTTGGAAACTTGGAGTGGATAATCTTTAGAAAGCCAAGGAAGGTTTCTCCATTGAATTTATCATACTGTCTGAAGAGCTGTTTTTGGTCCATACTTACGGCACCAAACAAACAGGAGTACTCGTGTGAACCTGTTATCCTTACTACAGGTCTTTTCTTGGCATCAATCCAGACTCGT
>JAKDMR010000150.1 GCA_030452275.1 Candidatus Nitrosocosmicus sp.
ATCTATATCATTATGACCGATATTTAGTATGACATTCTATTTAGTAGAAGCCTCTCCGAGGAGCAATATTTCTGAGATTCGCTACGATATAGACCATGACATGATTCAAACTTTAGTGTCATTTGGAAAGTCATTACAATATGGTCTACAAAATGCCAGACGTGGAAATGATAAGTACGCGATGCAGATAGAGAAGATTATTGTTTACCACCTTTAGCGATGGAACGAGAAGGCAATTTTGGATCGGTTCTTTGATGATATCAAAGTGGAAGGTGTTTCCTCTGCAGAGTACGGATTGGATAAAATTAGAGATAGACAATCCTTTTGGACCGTATTAAATTAACTTCGCGAATACATGGAGAATAGACCATAATTATTTGTTTATAAGATACGGTAAAAAGGAAGCATATTTTTTTTCTTATATGCAATAAGATTTCGGAATATTTAGAAAATAAAAATAAAAAAAAGGAAATTATGGACAATCAACAGAGGACTGGTTTGGTAATTGCATACAATCCTCTTGTATGTTTATTTCGTCACTTTCAGCTGCGGTAATATTTGGATTACTTATGTTGGTATCATTTGAAAAAATGTCTGCATTGCTACCCTCAATACTTTCAAATTCTTCAATTGTCTCGGGGCCGGTTAAGTTCAATGGAGAATAATAGGCCTCAGAATTATTTTTAGTCCCTACTTCGCCTGGAGTTCCATTTATTATTTGGGCAACTGCGATATCAGGAAGTGGTCCTGCAAATGCGGTTGCAAAAAGGGCAAAAATAGTCGGCACCATTACAATCATTAATGTATTGTTTGTTAGATTCATTACATTTGTTAATATAGGGTCAAATTAAAACATTTTGTCCATCCAATACCTCCATAGGAATCAAACTATACTTGAATGTCCTGAATGTCCTGAATATCCAACTTTTCAAAGTGGTTCCATACCTAGCTCCAGGGGAAGCGTATGTCTAAATTGAAAATGGGCAGTATTATACGAAGAATAGTAAGTTACGACCAAAAACAATCATATAAATATTTCAAGATTAAATCACAATAAATTATATAACTGCCAACAAGATACATATCAAAAGAAGAGAAGGGTCCGTAGCGTAGTCAGGATATCGCGGCGGTCTTCGGAACCTTGTAAGGAAATGGTTCCTCAGACAATAAATTCGAATTTACAATCGTTTGAAATAAACAATGATCCTTCTAAAACAGAAGTACAGATTAATTCAAATGGCACTCAACTTGCTGTCGATTGGGAAGGATACAGAGCATACTTGAATAATCTCAACAAGTCTAAGAAGGAAATACAAAATAAGGTTGGATATGGTAAGGCCTATTCTTATATCTTACAGACAGGAAACGCACAGGACTTGATGAAAGTCTCCAATGGATGCAGGGTCCACGCGATGAGAGCATTATCAACTCTATCCAAATATATTGGCCATTATGATGAATGGATGAAAATTGTAAAGAAATATCAATTGAAATGGAAGAATGAAAACTACAATTCTCTAAATACGTTTAAGAACATATTTGGAATTGATGAGGGAAGTGATCAAAGTCTTCCAAAAATGATTGAGTGGATAAAGACATGTATTTCTGAATTACCTAAAGATGTTGGTCATATTTTACTTTTCAATACCTTAACAGGACTTAGACCTGAAGAAGCACAAAAAGCCATTTATCTTATCAAGACAAAAAGAGAAGAATATATCAATAAGGACAAAGGATTACTTTTACATTATCTATATCCAACTATATTCTTCAGGACAACTAAAATATGCTACATATCAGTAATAAACAAGAATATTCTAGATTTGGTTAAATTTATCGAACTTAGAGATTCATACTATTATACAGTGAGGAGTGCTTTTGATAGAAGCAGACTGAAAATGAACATGTATTACTGTCGCAAGGTCTTTGCTACCTATCTACGAAATAAAGGAATAGAACCAGAGATTATCGATTTATTGCAGGGAAGGATTAGCAGTTCCGTGTTTGTCAATCATTACTATAGACCAGACATTAACGAGATAATCACCAAAAGGATAAGACCAGTATTGGATGAGTTAAGGGCAGAATTAATATATTAATTGTAATCTTTCATTAACCTTGATCATTATGGGCAACATTTTTGTCGTGCATTTGTTTGATAAAATATTCGAAAGATTTTCTCATATCTATATTATCGTCAATTAACATTAATTTCTTCTTTCTTAATCGTTCTATTTCTTTTACTGATTCATCCATGTCAAACTCATTTGATTATTCTGATATGTCCATTTCTAGTCTCAACATATGTTAAGAAATCCCCCTCCTTAACTCGCAGTTTTTCCCTTACTTTAACAGGTATTGTGACTATACCTCTCTTTAAAATTCTGGAATCTCCTATTACTTTCCCTTTATTCATAATATATATTGTCAAAAAGTCTTTGAAAAACATAAGGTCCTGAATAACATAGTGTAGGATTTTATTAGGAGACATTACTTATTTCCTTACAATATTATGGTTCTTGACATTAATTGCTGTGAGCTGCAATGGGCTATGTATAAGATACAGAGCTAAAAGAAACCATGAAATTCCATCCAGGTATAAAGAAGGTCAAAAAAGATGTAGCGTATGTGAGATATTTATAAATTGGAATGGAAGTACGTATTGTCCCTGCTGTAACTATAAGTTAAGAACAAGGTCATTTCGTGGGTGGGAAATGAGGAAAAGGTATAGAGAAGAAACCGTAAAGCGATATTAATTGATTGGATTCTTTTAAGAGACAGTAATCATTATTAAATCATCATGGACTTTTGCAAAGTATTTTCATCTATAAACCACCTGTGGATTTCTTTTCTAGTCTGCTAATCCTCAGGTACAATGAGTATTAAATATGCTATGTTAAAGAATTAGAACTTATATTATTATACGTTGAAAGCTATGTTATTCTGTGAATAATTGTTTCAAAATAATAGCCATTATAAATTGCTACTGTCTACTTATGATGGCGACATTAGGTTCATTTTACTTTACAAATACTTTTAATTTAGTTTTCGCTCAGAGTGAGCTTAACAATACTATTCCTACCAATACGATCGCAAATGAGACATGGTTGAGTAAAAGAGACAATCTAAATATTACAATAAAACTTGACCCAAAGGTTCCCCTAATTGACAAATGGACTCTAATTCAATTTGAAGTTCGTAAATTGGATTCGGGTAATTTAGTTAACAGCAGTTTAACTTCAAATATAACTATAACGGATCACGACGGAAGATTGTTTAAATTTCCAGAGCAAATTATATCAAATGGAAAATTCTCTGTAGAATACATATTTCCTGATGATGGACAGCACAGAATAATATTACAATTTTACAAGAATTCGACTGCATTTACGGTTGCTTCGTTTGTACTAAATATTCCTCATCCACAACCATCCAATGACTTTTTATCTTGGTTATTCCAACCAAGACTGTACTAGAAAAATCTGGACAAAATTAGACATTCATATACAGCTTGATATCTTTTGTAGATATTTCTTTTCAAAGAACACGTTCTGCATATGCTCCTGCAGTATAATGGTCAAAGTCCTCTACACTCATAAGGAAACTAAATCTCTCTACTAGACCAGGCTCATAAACTGTAAAGGGACCTGTAATGAATCTGCTAGTTTCTCTTATTGTGCTGTTATCTGCATCATACAAGGTAACATCAAATTTAATATTCATCACATTTTCAGTAGAGTTGTTAAGTACAATTCCAGTAACAGAAATTAATCCTGTTGCACTGTCTGTTATGGATATATTAGATGTAGATAACAGGATGATATTAGGCTGAGAATTAGTTAAAGTGTCACTGATTTGCCCCATAGATGGATAAGAGAATATCGAGAACAAAAGTGTCGAAAATGCTATAGTAACAAGCAAAATGATAACTCCAGATCTTTTATAGTATATCTGAGATATATGTTAAATAGCAAACACAGGTTATTAAGGTTCAAAATCTTCTGTATAAGGTGACCTAATATATCAAAATAAATGTAGGTTCTTTTACATAAGCGAATAAAAATTGTTGCAGGTCAAAAGTAATAAAGGCTGATGATGAGCCCCATCTATTATTGAACAAATCTACTTTGTAGCCTTTATTACCCAGTGTCTCACACCATGTCATTTAGATGTTTTTATCGCCAATTCAAAACTAAACTGTATCATGGCAAAAGTAAGTAGGTACAAAGCCAATGAATTTAACTAACTGGAGGTGTATATTCGTTCTAGAATAACAACCTCTTGCTTGCTTATGCCACACTGTATGATGAAATACTTGATACTGTTCCTGAATGGCGACAATAAATGTGTAACATGATATTTAAAGCTATACAGAATCTTTTAAATCATAAATAAGAATTGGTCAATTGATTTTGATAACTAAATTCTATTATAGAAAAGATGTATAATGGATGGTCCCAATCCACAGATAGGCAATTTCAATTCGAGATCTGAAAGATTGAAATAATTATATGTATTTATATTTAGGTACTAAAATAGTTACAAATTCCATCTAAATCTTTGGTTGTTATATACAATGTTACTTCAAAATATTTATGTCAGCGTCATTTAAGCCTGAAAAGTTAAACTATATTGGGTTGATAAATGAGTCTGTTCACACCAGTGATGATAAGGATATTGGGGATGTATTTGCTATTAACAAATACTTTTTGGTAGTTAAAAGAGGATATGTCCATGTGCACTACTACTATGTTCCTCTAAAGAAGGTAGAAGGATGGGATGGTCATGTTGTATGGCTTTTGATTACTGAAGATGGGGCAAAAAAGTATGAAAGAAAGACCTTTCCACATCCTTTTAGATACTATGTAAAGGATTATTCATACGATAGGGCGCCTCCTTTTGTACCGACTTTTGTACCGACTTTTAATCAAATTCCAGTTAGATTTAGGACGACCGCAGAAGAGTATGGGATTGACAATAAGGAAGAAATAGATATTTACAAATGCGACTTGTGTGAAGATATCTTAAAGACCGAAGAAGAGTTTGACAAACATATAACAAATGGCCATCTGCAATAGAATAAAATTTGAAATCCATGAAAATAATTTTTAGATTGAATATATTATACCACAAATAAATTAGCCAATAAATAAACATAGAAGGCAAGCCCAAAGGCCTCACATGGCCTTTGGGCGACACAAAGGTAAAGGGTAAATAATGATAGATAGAGAGACGAAATTATTTCTAAAAGATGAGACCAGAATAGGATGAGTTGATGAAGGAATTGACTAACTCTTAATGAAAATGGTCGATTTTACAGTAAAATAATTGAGTGGAATGCGAGTATATTGTTATTGAAAGAATTTGAAGAATATTATAACTTCAGAAGAAACAGAAAAAGAATTGTGTTTCTTTGTGAACCAAGAGAAAGTCTCGTGTGAAAAATATTGGGAATTTGGAACTAGATATGTTAACCCTCCCAATACTTTCTTCGTTCCTGACTTGGAGAACTATACAAATCCAGTGAGAGGCGTTGGTGAAATATTATAGAGGATGTAATACTCTAGTTTATTATTTTGTAAGATAAATCCACTTCTCATCTAAATACTTACAATTATATCTTACTTATCTGCTATCCCCTTTTCCGCCAGTTATATCATGATGGATTTCTACTCTATATTATTACCAATAGACCCATTATTTGCTAAAAGTATTTCAGGGCCAAATGTTTCACCATTATCATTGCTAACCCTTAGGACTGGTGTATTACTTGTCGCATTTCTTTCCCACCATG
>JAKDMR010000151.1 GCA_030452275.1 Candidatus Nitrosocosmicus sp.
GTTTGAAAGAAAAAGAAGTTAGAATCTGATTTAAATATTTTGATCTTGTCTAATTTATTTAGCCTATCAAACATTTTTGTTCTTTCTCTCTTTATTACTTCTATACTTCTATTTACAATCTGAATGTTTTCGAGTGCTTCAATTGCCAATTGCATGGAGAAACTACTTAATGGATACGGTAATTGAATATATTGGTTGAAAACATCTGATATTTCTTCGTTAGACAAGATGTACCCTATTCTGGCTCCAGCCAGACCAAAGGCTTTTGAAAATGTTCTCATAATTAAAACATTACGATATTTTGTTACTATGTTATATAAACTATATTCAGCAAATTCTACATAAGCTTCATCGATTATTATCAACTTGTCTTTTAAAATATCTATTATACTTGAAATATCGTCAAGTTTAAATTGATTTCCAGTAGGGTTATTTGGTGATGCTATGTATATGATATCATAATCTCTCGCTTTCTTGATAAAGAGTTCTAGGTCAAAGGAGTTATCAATAGCGGAAAGATCTATTAATTTAGTGGGTATTTTATACATATTACATCTGTCTGTAAAATAAGAAAAGGTGGGGTTTACTGTTATGACCTTTTTTCCTTTACCTATTGTTGACAATAATAAATCCATTATTTGGTCAGATCCGCTACCTATGCCAATATTTCTTGTACTTAGTTTGGTATAATCTGCTAATTTCATATATAGTTTTTCAAATTGTTCTAATGGATATTCTCTAAAATCGCTTTCATGAAGAGATTTTGATGCGATTGATTTTAAAAATCTCCGTTCTAAAACTAAATTTTCATTTGAATCTAGTTTATAGAAATCATGAATTTTTTCTGGCCTTTTATAAGGTTTGTGTGATTTAATGTGGGCGAGTTCCTTATCTAACCAATCCACCATTATTTTATCCTTCCATTTACCGCTTCATAGTGATTAAATAATCCTTCTGTTGATGTTATTTCTTTTATGATTGGAGAGATTTTCTTTAAAGCATCCCTGTTCATTTCTATCACATTTACTAGTTTAATAAAATCTAGAACAGATAGTGCTGACCTTGATTTTGCAAATCTATAAGTTGGAAGTACATGATTAGAGCCAAGACAATAATCGCTCACAGATGATGGAGTGTATTCGCCAATTAATATCAATCCTGCATTATAAATCTCCTTTAGTATTTTTTTATCATTAATTGCAAATATTTCAAGGTGTTCAGGTGCAAATTCATTAATGAATTCTATTATTTCTTCATAAGTGTCGCACAATGCTATGAATCCATTATCATTTATACTTTTTTCAACAAATTCTCTTCGAGGTATTTCATCCTCTTTTATTATTCTATTTAATTCATCAGAAATCTTTGTGGCCAACATTTTTGATTTCGTTACTACCCCGCATAATGTATCTTCACTGTGTTCTGCCTGAGAGATCAAGTCCAATGCAATATATCGTGGATTTGACTTTTCGTCAGCATATACTAGTAATTCGGTTGGGCCAGCTATCATGTCTATTGATACATCTTTTGATACCGCTGACTTTGCAACAGACACATATACACCACCTGGCCCAACTATTTTATCCACTCTTTTTATAGTCTTTGTACCATAGGCCAGTGCTGCAATTCCGTACGCGCCACCTACCTTATAAAACTCATCTACACCGCAGATGTCACCTGCAACAAGAGTCAAAGGGTCCACCTTTCCGTTTTTCATGGGTGGTGTAATAGCCACTATTTGCTTTACCCCTGCAACTTTTGCTGGTATGGCACACATTACTATCGTACTTGGATATCTAGCTTTTCCACCTGGGATATAACATCCTACTCTGAAAATAGGCATTATTGTTTTGTTTATCTTGATTCCATCTGAATCAATTTTTATATTCTTAAGATTATCGATTACAGCTTTTTCACTTTTCTCCAATTCGGACTTCATGTATTTTATTATTCTTATTTGCTTAACTGAGACGTTTTCATAGGCTTCTTTAATTTCAGACTTGCTAACAACAAATGAATCAATCTTAACATTTTCGTATTTCTCAATACATTTTAACAATCCTTCATCTCCGTTTCTTTGTATGTCATCGATGATTTTTAGAACATTCTTTGTTGGAATTGAAAGATCCTTATTCCAAGATCTTTCTCTTAATTCATTAGCCTGTTCTCGTGGTTCTCTAATTCTTATAATCTTAATCAAATTTTATTTCATCTTTATTATCTAGAATGATCTTATCCATTGATAATATTTGACTTGGTTCTAAAATTACCAACCCCTGAGCAACTTTTCTGATAGTTGGGATAAGTCTAATAAACTCATTTTTGTCTATTATGGTATTTACTCCATACCATCCTTCTTTACTTAAATTACTAATAGTTGGACCTTTCAATGATGGGAGAATACGTAATAATTCTTCAAGATTATCTTTTTCTACATTAACGAAAATATGTAAATTTTTCCTTGCTTCTACTACTCCTCTCAATAAGACTATCATGTCAATTATTTTTTCCTTTTTTATAGGATCTTTTAGAACATCTTTATTTGCTATGAGTACTGCTGTAGATTCCATTACTTGATCTATGATTTTTAAATTATTTTGAATAAGAGTGGTTCCTGTTTCGGTAATGTCAAAAACTGCATCGACATCTTCTGGAGGTTTTGCCTCTGTTGCTCCGAAAGATAAAAAAATTTCTACCATTTTATTATTACCTGTCCTAGACCAAGGAGTTACTATTGTAGGTTCCAGATCTCCAAAGTGTTTTTTATAGTTCTTCTTTGATTTTATATACGAGGATGCTGATTTTAGATATTCCGTTGAAAATCTCAATGTCTTTTTGTTCTGAGCAAAATTGTCTATCAACTCATCAAGATTGTTGAACTCAAAAAATTCCGGAATAGCTATTACCTGCTTAACTTTACCATATTCTAAATCTAACAATACTTTGACATCCGCATTAGTTTCCCTTATCCAGTCTTTGCCTGTTATTCCAACATCATGAAATCCCTCTTGTACGTATGTTGGAATTTCTTGAGGTCTTAGAATTTTGACTTCTATGTCTGGGTCTGCAATCTTTACCCTGTATATTCTACCCCTCCCACTAACATTGCATTGCCATGCCTGTTCTATCATTTTAAAAGTAGCCTCTTCTATACTGCCTTTGGGCACCACGAATTTAATAAGACCCATATTTGATACCTATATCGAATATACTAATTATTACGTTGTTTATTTGTTTTATTAATTCGACTTTTTATTCTATAAAGTCGTAAGGCTAATTTTCTTTTAATGATTCTAGAATTTCCTTGGCTCTTGAAACCGATACATTTCTCTCTTCAACCATTTTTCTGGAGACCATTTCTATTTTGTCATTTGTAGCTCCTGCGATTATTGCAATATTTTTTGAGTGAAGTTTCATATGTCCCTTCTGAATACCTTCGTTAGATAAAGCTCTTATTGCTGAGAAATTCTGAGCTAATCCTGAAGCAGCAATAATGATTGCTAATTCCTGCGAATTTGATATATTCATTAATTTCAAACACGCTTTAACAATAGGATGTGTGTTTGTTATCCCTCCAATTATTCCCACCGCCATTGGAATTTCTATTTCTCCCACGAGATCTCCTTTAGAATTTTGATACCATTTAGTCAACGATCTATATTGTCCATCTCTGCTGGCATATGCATGACAACCTGCCTCAATAGCTCTAAAATCCTGACCAGTAGCTATTGCTACGCTGTCAATCCCATTCATAATTCCTTTATTGTGGGTAACGGCTCTATGGACATCAGTGAACGCTAGTGAATAAGCAAATAAAATCCTTTTAAGAATTTCTTCACCACCGATTAATTCTGTAGGAAATATAGCTCTGCATTTCACTAGGCGTTGAGTCGCATAATTAGATAAAATTTTTAGTATTATCTTACATCCTGTTAATGATTCTATTTCGGGCGCAATAGCTTCACACATAGTATTAACAACATTTGCACCCATTGCATTTTTGGTATCTACCATGATTTCTATTATTATCATCAGTCCGAGTTTGTTTATGCTTTCATCATTGACTTGTTTAATTTTAATGTCTATACATTTCGCAAATTTGCTTTTAGTATTTGCTAGAGACATTATTTCATTCTTATTATTTGATATCAATTCAATTAGATCTTGAACCTTTGTTTGATCGTACGAGCTATTTGGGATTAGTTGAATTTGCCCTATCATGATAGAATCATCTGCATGAGCCATAAAACCTCCGCCTTTACTTGCTATCTTTGCGGCGTTGCTTGCAGCAGCTATCACAGATGGTTCTTCTATTGCCATCGGAACTAAGTACTCCTTATTATTAATGACAAAATTGTTTGCTATTCCTATAGGGAGTGGAAAAATTCCAATAGCGTTTTCTATCATCCCATCGATATTATTAAATTTAAATACTGATGTATTTCTAAACAAATCAATTTCGTTATCATCCAAACTTGTTTTTACTTTAATATATTGAAGTCTTTCTTCATGATTCATATCTCTAAATTTTTTCTTATCCAAATTTCTACTCAATTCTACTCATTTTTAACTATTTTTAGCATTTTATCGGCACTACCATCGTTAACAAAAAAATCTTTATTGTTTGTTATCAGATATAATGATCCATTGCTATCTTCTGCCACATCTTTGATTTTACCATATCCAGTTAATATTGAAGATTGATCTTTTGAGATAGGATCAATACTTCTCAACTGTTCCCCTTTTAAAGTAGCCACAATTAATTTTCCATAGTAAGCTAGTTCCGTAGAATTGCTTATCAAAATTCCAGAGGGATATATAGAAGGTGTAAAACAAAATTCTGCATTAACGAATAAACTTTCTTCTAAATTACCACATTCTTCTATTGGCCAGCCATAGTTTTCACCTGCTTTGATCACGTTAATTTCATCATTTCCAATCCTGCCAGCTTCACTAGCATACATTGTATTATTGTTAAAATCCCATGTAATACCTACAACATTTCTATGTCCATATGAATAAATTGAAGAGTTAGGAAATGGGTTGTCGTTGGGTGTGGTTCCATCATCGTTCATGCGGAGTATTTTTCCTGCCAAACTAGATAAATTCTGAGATAACTCTGAATTTGTAGTATCTCCAACACCTATGTACAATTTTCCATCCGGTCCAAACTTTAATACTCCACCATTATGGAGTTTTGAAGCAGGTATATGATCGATTATTGTCTCTGCTTCACTAAGTGAGTTATTTTTTTCTTGTAATCGTATTACCTTGTTGAATGTCTGGTTATCATTATTTTTATAAGTATAATAAAGATACAAATAATGATTATTAACAAATTGAGGATGTATTGCTAATCCTAAAAGTCCTGCGCCTTCATCAAAATAATTATCCATTACTTCGTAATTATTCAACTGAGATCCGTTACTATTGAGAATCACTGCCTTTCCTGTTTGTTCTGTAATTACGATTCTTTTATCCGGTAAAACTGCTACACCCGTGGGAAACTCTAAACCATCTGCTATAACCTTTACAGCAGATGCCCTATCTTCTGCGTACGGTGAAGGTAAAAGGATCGTTGTATCTGAGGGAGTATTTAGTATTGTTAATGCACTTATTATTACAACTATAATCCCAATTACTATGACTACATACTTGTTCATCATCTTATCTTATGATCTATA
>JAKDMR010000152.1 GCA_030452275.1 Candidatus Nitrosocosmicus sp.
ACTTGGATATTAAAAAGTATCTGTTTAGATCTACGGACTAATGTATGTCAGTATATATTCCATCTTACATTTCTAAGCAAATCTGAACACCAACTTTCATCAGGAAGCGATGAGGTAGTTAATGTAAACACATCATAAATTCGTGCTATCTTCCTTTAAGCTTGGCTGAAACATTTGCCAATATGAGCGTTAAACAATAAATAATTTAGGGCTTTTAGAATAAATCAAAATAAAAGTCAAAAATGGTTACTAATTGAAATAAGGTATACTATAAATCAGGAGTAAAAAATGTTACCATGTTATATATTTGAATTGCAATCTATTAAAATTATTAGCAGGGCTAGAATGACATCCACGCGGGCTCTGTTAATTCAAGAAATTGAGTTGCTTTTCAATATTGTGTACCCAATTAGTTGACTGGTTTTAGAACAGTAGGTCGTAAATCCTGCTTAAATTCCATATATATTTTGTCAAAAATATGCTTTATTGGATTTAACGTGAGATCAAATTTCATTTTAGTCAACTGCCTAACTTAACAGAGCCTCCACACTTTAAAAATTCAAATAGGAGAATCAAAGTATGCTAATTATTGAAGTCCCTATCTACAATTAGTTCCTTAAATAAGAATTCAAAAATAGTAGTGATATCTATCTGGGTTTTCATCTCGCTATTATTTGTGGATTTGTATGTGAGCTCAATAACAGACGTAGCGACTAGTTTCATTCAAACAACGGTGGGTGGTGCTTTATTTGTGTTACTTATGATTCTGAGTATGTTTGGAACACTGTTAGTAATGAGTAGCATTTGGAAAATAGTAGACAAAAAGAATTCAATTTTTAGTCGACATAAAATGCTGTTTCGAGTAATGCAGATAGTATTGTATTCCTTGTCAGCATTTTTGATGATTGAAATCATTCTTTGGAATAAATATTATACAATAAGTTTGACTTCAATAGTGATTGTTAGTTATGGCTCCAGCATACTAATGAGCCTGTTTGTTAGTATCAAATTATTCTCTTGGTATAAAGAGAATAAGAACATGTTCTCACTTTTATTCGGTTTAACCATCTTTTTTTTATTTGTAAACAGTTTGGTATCCATTTTCCTATTTGCAACATTGCTTTCTGAAAAGCCTTTTCAAATAGATACTACAACTCCAATAGTCTTTAATTTTGAATGTGAGGTTGATTCCCTATTTTGTATTTTTAAAGAAAGTATAATAAATATCCAATCATACACTCTCATGATATATTTCTCGTTATTTTGGATATGTAATTACTTTCTATTGCACTATCGAATCAAGAAGATTGGAAAAATCAAGTTCTTCACGTTGATTACCCTTCCCCTAGCATTATTCTTCTTTTTGTTCATTTACCATTATGATGAACTTTATTCATTAACAGAGAATATGAAATTTGATGAAAGTAGTATATTTATGCTTCAAATCTTCATCGGAATATTTTCAACTGCATTATGTGGAATCCTATACGGCTTAGGATTCAAGTCGGTAGCTAATTTGCTAAAAATGTCTCCAAAAGTAGAAAGGTATTTAATAATGGCATCCTACGGCATCATTTTGTTCTTTATCACAGCCAATGCAACTATAGTGGGCGCAAGTTTTCCCCCCTTTGGTATTCCAAGCATAATATTTCTCCCTTTTGCTTCTCTCTTATTCTATGTAGGGATATACTATTCAATAATTGCCATATCAAACGACATTCGTGTCAGAAAATACATCAAGAATTCAGCATATAAAGAATTGGAAATCATGGGAAATCTAGCTCGATCTCAAATGATCGGTAATATGAAGGAAAAGGTTTTAGAAATGACTAAGAAATACTCCGAAGAAATTCATCAGAGTAGTGAATCAGAAACCATGGAAACAGAGGAAGATCTGAAAAGTTACTTGGACGAAGCAATTCGTATTTTCAACAAAGGTAACAAAAAATAAAATCTAGTCTAAATTTTCAACTTGATTAACCAGATCCTTTATCTTGGTCGTAAACGGATGCTCTGGGAATTCATGTATGGTCAAAAATTCCTTTTCCTTAAATTGGATGTCACAGTAACACGGAATCTCCAGCATTGTATCTACTTTAACTAATCCGTTTACGATCTTTTCTAATTCACGGTCAATCTTATTCTTATAAGCTGAATCACCACTCATGATATTCTTATTGGCGGAGTCAAGGTCTAAATGAGGCACACAATATCCGGCAACCCTATTCAGTAACAATTTGCAAACCGAACCATGTTCGATTAAAGAGGAGTAAATTTCTTTAATCATTTTAATTGTTCCTCTCAAATCTAAATCACCCATTTTTAACGTTAGCAAGACTATATCAGAAATCACTATAGAATTGATTGACCAATACCTAATGCCAGGACTTGTATCCATTACTATAAAATCGGCTTCTTTATTGACTAATAGGTCTTCTCGCATAGCGATAAAATTTCTGAACTGTCGTACTTGCTGTTCCTTATCATTGAGCAGACCACCCTCGAGTTGATATACGTCCTGTTTTCCGCCTTTAGAAAACCCTACTGACAACTCCCCCTCGAATTTGAAATCAATTAGTGAACTGGAGTCGATCATGATATCATCCAAATCTGCTTTATTTCTTAAATAATCATTAATCCAAAACTCTGGTTCGAAATTAAAATAGGAATAAAGACTAGGAGCGTAAAAATCAAGATCAAGTAGATAAACTTTGTAACCCTTTGAAGCCAGGAGATAAGAAAAATTGGCAGCTAAGGTTGTTTTGCCAGTACCGCCTTTGTAAGAATGAAAGGATATACATTTACCCACTCAATGTACTTTAAAAGTTCATTTAAAAAACGTTTTGAAACATAATTGTAGTTTTGACCAAATTGAACTTACAGTAAGGCAACAAACTATTTTACGGGTAATTCGATTGTAAAAGTACTACCGATCCCATTCTTGTTATTTCTTCCTTCAATTCTGCCCAAATGTTTTTCTACTATTATTCGTGAGATGTGTAGTCCCAGTCCCGTTCCAAGTTTATCAGTAGTATAAAATTTGGAAAATATTTTCTTGTGATCTTTTTTACCTATGCCAGATCCAGTATCTGAAATCGCGATTACTACGTGGTTAGATTTTTTCTGAATAGAGATTACGATTTGCCCTCTCTCAGTAAATTTTATTGCGTTACTTAACAAATTATCTAGCACTTCAATTATTCGTATCTTGTCAGCTTTTATCATAATTTTTTTGGATGAGGTATCCAAGTCTAACTTGATGTTCTTTTTGTTTACTTGAATTGTGTAATCACTTAATAGTTCCTCGATGACCTGGACGATATCAAAGGGTTCAAGGTTTAAATTAAAAATATTATTTTCCATTCTGGCATAATCAAGAATATTATTTGTCATGATATCCAATTTTCTAGCATTTCGAGAAATAATTTTTAACAGTTCATTTTTTTGATCAGAATCTAGTCTCTTATTATTTTGAATCATATCTGAAAAACCAAGAATTGGTTGAATAGGGTTTTTTAATTCATGAGCAAGGATCCGAACAAAGTTATGATTTGAGAGATTATTCCTAGTCATTTCATTAGATAGGTCCTTTATTCGATTTTCTAGAATAGACTGCTTCCAAAGACTTTCAAAAATAGCCGAATTGTGCCAAATTACAGAATCCTTTATAGAAATCACATTGAAAAACGAATCATCGAGTCCCCTCTCAAAGCTACTCGTCAGTTCAGAAAATAATGATACAGATTTGTCTACCCCAGCAATAAAGTATTGATACTCATCTTCATGAATATACTGTATCTCAGCCGTAGGAAGCTCAGAAATGTTTGATTTTTCCAAGAATGATTGTACCTTTTTGCTTTTAGGAATTAACAATCTGATCTTGGGCGTATGCGTTTGATTTTGTCTTGTGCGTAAGAATAACCCTTCCAATACCCCATAAAACTGGTCAAATATACCAGTACTTGAACATACTATCTGTAATTCTTCTTTAGTTTCATAAACTTCATCTACTAGTCTGCGCCTAAAGATCGAAAAGTCAGAAACAACCTCTGAACTGCTGAATTTCGTTCTTTTGATATCAAACAAAGACAATTGAACAAGGTTGCCCGATCTAGCTCCCCAATTAATTTCATCCAGACCCATCTCTGAAAATTCTTTTCCGTAAACAGATACAAGTTTATTATAAAGGGTATAGCAATGTTTGTGATGAAACCTTTCATCTCCTTTGCCAATTTCCTCAATGAACAGATCATTATTATCTTTAATATGTTTTCCACACAAGTAACAAACGACTACAGTTTGAGGTTTTTCTGATTGTGGATTGGAATCATTGATAATTGTTATGTAATTTTATACGTCCAATAATTAAATAAACTTATCTCGTTGACTTTATTACCTGAAAAAAAGAAGATAAAATTTTTATATTGTTGGCAATAACCAAAGTGTGTCTAATCAGCCTTTTGTTTTTAATTTTATGGAGAAATTAAACTATGAAAGAATCCTCACAAATAACACTAATCCCCTAGAGCTAATTGAACGTCTAAATATTTCCAAAAAAGGAAACTCAAGCATTGGTCCAAAAGTATTGATATTAACTAAGAAAATAGACATTGAATCGGATCTGCTAGGCATTCAATTCCTCAAAAATGGAATCGATTATGTAAAAATAACAGAAGAGGATATACCTTTAAATTTTCATTTTGAATTCAAAATTGGTAAATTTAATGACTCCGTACTACGATTGGGAAATAGAAAATTCAAACTTGATGAAATTGAGATAGTATTATTTAGATATTTTGATCCAAAATTTTTGAATTATTATTCAGGCGGAGTATATCAAATGTACTCCGCCCAACAATGGTATCAAGCCTTTAATTGTCTACCAATAGCTTTAAATGCTCTATGGATAAATAATCCACAAAGAACTTTTGACTCTGAAAACAGATTGAATCAGCTACTGGCAGCACAACAGCTAGGTTTTAGCATTCCAGAGACATTAATAACCAATGAGATGGAAGCGGCTAACAAGTTTTTTAAGAGGTTTCGTAGATCCACTATCGTCAAAGTACTTCATCATCATGAGATTTATCTAAACCAAAGAACGTATAGGTTCCTAACCAATAACATTGAAGCCAGTCATTTATCAAAATTCAACGAGTTAACTTACGCACCAGTAATTTTTCAAAAGAAAATAGAGAATGATTCAGAAATCCGAGTAACTGTAGTAAATGACAAGACATTTTCATGTAGAATTTCAACAATTAAAGAAAAACGCAATTTTTCTGATTTACATAAAATAAAGGAAAAAGAGTTAATATTTTCAGAGATCGATCTCAGCAAAAAAATCGAAAAGCTATGCATTAAACTAAATAAAAGATTAGGATTACTAGTTTCAAGCATAGATTTTGTTCAAGCCAAAAATGGAGAATTATATTTTCTAGAAATTAATCCAATAGGCGACTGGAATTGGATTGAAAAGCGCACTAATTTGCCTATAACAAAATCAATTTTTGACTTTGTGAATGAGCTATTGAACAAAAGTAAAAGAACGTGATTCAAAAAGGTAATATGTCTTTTACCTTAGACAAACGTCCGTTATTCATTCTAGAAAATGAGAATACAACCAAGGATTTGATAGCATTG
>JAKDMR010000153.1 GCA_030452275.1 Candidatus Nitrosocosmicus sp.
CTTTACATACGCTATTCAGAAATAAAGCTGTTTGGACTAATTACGCAAGAGATCTTATGTATAAGGCAGAAGGGAATGTTTTGATTATTCCTTTCCGTGCAAAATAAGGATCTGCAAGTTAAAGCATGTATAAAATTAGATGCGATTCTTTGTTGCCTTTCATGACAAGGTAATAAATCCAGCTAAATGGACAGGTCCCAGAAACTTCAGACATCATCTTAAAGGAAAAATATTGTTTGGTAATCCAATGATGACACTAGCCTTTACAATTACCAAATGTAAAAAAGTAAATTATTTTTTCAATGCATGGTTTATCTGGCATTTCCACCATCGCCACCGTCTCCACCATCGCCACCGCTGCCGCCAGAGCCACCGTCTCTACTAGAACCACCGTCTCCACCGTCTCCACCATCGCCACCGCTGCCGCCAGAGCCACCGTCTCTACTAGAACCACCGTCTCCACCGTCTCCACCGCTGCCGCCAGAGCCACCGTCTAGCACTATTTTATTACCTTCATTCTCACCGGTTATGTTTTTAGGGGTGATCCAACATGTAGAGTCGCTATCTCCTCCATCTCCTCCATCTCCTCCATCTCCTCCATCTCCTCCATCTCCTCCATCTCCGCCGCTCTGACCTATGCTTCTCTCTCCGAGCTGACCACTCTCTCCGAGCTGACCACTGGTACCATTACTAGTACAATATATGACGTAGTTGTCCTTAGGAACTGCAGTTATATTCTTGCTCAAATCCATTTGTTCAGAATTATTGGTAGTAGAATAGATGTTTATATTATTAGGGATTATAAAAAGTATCAAAATTGCAAGGAAATTACATATTAATATTTTATTCATAGTAAAAACTATTAGTAAAAACTAAAATATTAATATTATGTATAGGTAAAGTCAGACAGGTTTTCCTAAAATGCCACTTAAGCATCAAATCAAATTTGACTAGGCGACCTCGTTAACTTCCATAATCGCAGTAAAAGTTGGATTGATTCTAACGTCTGATTTCTAGTAGTAAATCCAACAAGGTGAAAATACAAAGAGGGACCCATAGATCTAAAGTTGAGTTAACAGGACCTACGATAAGGTTTGACCAAAAAGTTCACATAAATAAGCAACTACAATAATGATGTGTACGACAATAATAATAGTACTGATGAAAAAAATTCTACTAATACCAATACTAATCTAGAGATGTAATCAAGAATTTTACCAACTACAGATTAGCAAATGATGAGAATACCTCAAATGAAATAGAACAACAGCCAACAACTTCACAGGGTTTTGAGGATCAACACAGTAAACTATTTAAAAGGTTTATAACATTGGTAACAGTTATATTCACAACGTACAGAACATCTTTGGCCCATTTTTACAGAACTTCCAACAACACAAGTAAGAGTAATTGAAGGTTTCAATAAAGTACAAACTTCATTAAAGGATGCAATTGATAGAGCAGGTACAGTATACAAGCAGCTTAATCGACTTTTTGCTTAGATGAATCTTTTTTTATCCCTCGACACTTTTTTATGAGGGAACTAAATAACCGAGGGTGGTTGAGAGTTAATTTTAATAATTTTTGCTCATTTGTTAATAGACTAACCTCTATCATATACTTTTTTCCTCTTCTAGGACCACATTTTTCATCTTACAGTTGTTATAGACAAGAGATTGATAAAGTAGTATAGCTATTAAGACAATACCATATACCTTATCACATCCTCTTGAGTGTACTGGATCAATGTTAAGTACAGGTTTAATATGTTCTATTAGTGGCTCTATAGATTCACCTCTCTCTGAGTATATTACTTGACCCAGGACTAGAGCATAGAAGTCACCCATATTCAGTTTTTCTTCTGATGTGTTTCTATCCCTTCGTATTAGAAATAGAAGTTGAAATCTCAAATTCCTACCTAATTCATTCTGTGCTTTGTCATCATAGCCAGGTCTGCCACCATATAATACATTTTCTTGCTTTGTATCCTAATTCAATTTTCTCTTCATTGTTTAACGTTTTTAGCCAAAGTAGGCTATAGTGACCAGCGAATTCTATGTACTAAGGTAAACGAAAGAATCATCATATAACGATTTTCATAATTAGGCAACAAAGCACATTTTCTTTAATATTTTTGAAGGTATATTGGATGGAGGTGTATGATAAAGCCGGTTGTCAAGTATGTTGGCTGTCTTAATATCGGCAGATAGAGATACAATATTAGAACCAGTGCCTCATATTATGTGCAATATGCATCCAAATATCCAGTCTTTTATATGACCTCGCGCCTATTTGACGTTTGCATCAGTCCTAATCTAGATACCAGTTCTTCTTTCATTAATGAGTAGTGCCAGCCAAATATGCTTTTTTTTAAATTGTACCATCAACTCAAATGAAAAATAGAATGTCCATAACGTCTGAAACATACACCTATCTAAATGTCGTTATACTTTATTTGATATCGGTAAATACACTTTTCAGTGGCTGATCAAATGTTCGTCTGTTTGGTAAGAAATGCTCTGAATATTCACATACCTAAACAATCTTTCTGTTGCATGTTAAATCGAAGGAAAGAAAATGAACTATTGACCTTTTTGATTCAAGCATTAACCATATTGGAACTGTAAAACATGGAAGGATTTTGGCAGATGAGATGCATAAAAGGTCTTCTACTGACCCAATCTTTTTTTTGTATAGTTGCGTTCCCAATTAATTATTCTAATAAGATACAAAATACTAATTAAATGGATAACTAACTATACCGTGCTGGATGATCGGAAAATATTTTTTTGATAATAGCATTACGCCTTATTAGACTTGCTCCATATTTTTTGAATTACTACGCTTGCTGAAAAATAATTAAAAATTTCAATATTTAGATTATCCTTCTTAAAATTTATTGATTATAGATTTTAACCCTTGAAATGATTCTGAATTCTTTATTGCATCCTCGAGTCTGTACAGCTCAAAAGCATTTGTAATCAAATTTTTAATCTTTATTTCTCCCGAGTTTACCAATTCCATTGCCATCCTAAGGTTCTCTGGATTGGATGAAAAGCTACCCATGACTGAAATTTGGTTGTAGTGTATAAAATTCGCATCAATTGAGGGAATTTCCTTAATATCCTGTGATTCACCTTTAGGATTATTCAGTCCTGAAAATATAATTATCTTACCATTCTTATTGGCGAGCTTACATGCGACTCCTAGTGAATTAGCATTATTATTTGAAACAATAATAAGATTAGGAGCTTGTTTATCTTTTAATTCCAAAAAAAGATTTGAAATGGGTTCAAAATTGCTATTATTGTTGACATCATAGACTTTGTCTGCACCCAGTTTCCTTGCCATTTCAAGTCGATGATTTATTTTTCCAACTACCATTACTTGGGTACTGGGAAAATTCCTTTTTAACATCATTAATTGCATTAATCCAATTGGTCCGTCTCCCAATATAACTATAGAATCAAAATCGATTGATTTGATTTGATTTATGCCATTAATACAACAAGCCAGCGGTTCAATTAAGGAAGCTTCTTCATTAGTAACATTATCCAAAACTGGAACAATCCCTCCAATTTCGAACAGCGTTCGTGGTATTGAGATGTATTCGGCATAGCCGCCATTTACGGTAGATCCTATTTCCTTTAGATTGGAACAAAGATTATATTTTTTTTGATTACAATGCCAACAATGAAGACAAGGTATTACAGGATAAATAGATACCCTTTCTTGGGATTTCACTTTAAAATTTTTTCCTTTAAACTCATTGGTGGTCTCAGCACATATTTCATGTCCAAGAACTATTGGGGGCTTGACTTTAAAACTACCATTTCTATATGTCCTCACATCATAGCTACAAACAGAACATGATAATACCTTAAGAGTAAGGCTATCGTTTGAAGCATTATCAATATTTATATTTTTAATTTTAATTTTGTTTGGTCCATAAAAAAATGCTGCTTTCATTATTTTGTGAATATTTTTGTTCTAACAAAGTTATAATTGTTATATAGATTTGATTCATTAGTGTGAGTATGACACGGTACTTTGACCCCCATATTCATATGTATTCTAGAACCACTGATGATTATGAAAGAATGTCCGTAGCGGGTATAGAAGTGGTAGTTCAGCCTTCATTTTGGTTAGGTTCGCCAAGGACCAGCGTAGGGACATTTGTTGATTATTGGGAACATTTGATTACTTTTGAATCAAAAAGAGCAGAAGAATTTGGGATTCATCATTACGTTTGTATTTCAGTAAATCCAAAGGAATCCATAGAAAGGCCTCTTGCATTAGACGCGTTGGATGCGATGATGAAAAAACAGTTATTAAAACGCGAACGGGTTGTTGCACTGGGTGAAATAGGTTATAATATAATTAACGATTTGGAAGAGGAATTATTTGTAAAGCAATTAGACATATGTAAAAGAGAAAATCTTTTGACAATGATACATTTGCCTCATCATAACAAACTTGAAGGAATGAAGAGAATGCAAAAAATCTTTGAAACTGGTCAATATGATTTTAATAAAATACTTATAGATCATAACACAGAAGAAACCATAAAAAAGACATTGGAGATTGGAGCATGGGCAGGTTTATCTGTTTATCCGGTTACTAAATTATCACCTGACCGGGTCATCAAAATTGTGAATCAACATGGAAGCGACAGAATAATGGTAAATAGTGCTGCGGATTGGGGAGTTTCCAATCCCTTGAGTGTACCGTTAACAGCAAGCGAGATGAGAAAGAATTCATGCAAAAAGGATGATATAGAGAAGATCACTTTTTCTAATGCATATAATTTTTATAAGCAATCAGAGAAATTTACTTGGAAGCCCTGAATCTAAAGACAATTTGAATTTATTTATTTCGTTGTCTTTGCATCGTTTTGAGCATTGTAAGCCTTTTCAAATGATCTATTTTTGTCATAAATTTGACACGCGTATTTAAGCAATTAAACAAAAAAATCATATAATGTTCTCTAAATAGGATTTAATTTTTAAAAAAAGAAATAAGGTAGCATTATCTTTGTGCTAATGCGTTATTTCCGGTGTTTGCTTGGTTTTGGAAGTTAAAGTTGTTTCCAGAACCGACAGTATTTCCGCCCGAAACAACTTGGCTGTTTTGGCTAGAGGATTGTGATTGACCTATTCCTTGACTGGCTTTGTTACCTCCCTTTCCATTTCCATCTTGTGCCAGTGCATTGTTTCCGCTGTTTTGTTGGTTTTGTATATTTATGTTGTTACATGAAGCACTAGTACTCCCACCAGAAACACATTGTGAATTTTGGCTAGAGGATTGTGATTGACCTATTCCTTGTGATGCTCTGTTACCATTTCCATTGTCGTCATCATTGTGGTACCTAAAGTAATTTTTACACCAGTTTTTACTATGATCGTCCCTACAATCTTCCCAGTCATCATATTTCTGTTTTGCAAAGACGTTTTCAATGTTTGACACAGATGGACCCATTATCATTACTGTTGCAAATACTACTACAACTAATACTGTAGTTTTTTTCATGTTGTTTGACTCTAACATTTTCGCCGTAATTTGTATATCATAAAATTATGATATAACAATTTGTTAAGATTATCAGAGTAATAAATTCTGTCAAATATATTC
>JAKDMR010000009.1 GCA_030452275.1 Candidatus Nitrosocosmicus sp.
AATTCGTGTTATCTTACTTTAATCTTGGCTGAAACATTGTCAATAAGAGCGATTTGTAATACCCGGTCATCTTGTTAATGTGACAAAACGTAATAGTTTTGAAATGAAATTATCCCAGGACGTAAAAACATGAATCAACAAAATGTAGAATTACAAAGCCTGGTGGCCTGATTTGCGACAAGAATACATACCTATGCAAATGGGATTTAGAATTATCTAAATCATCGTCATTCGAATATTGTTGCTTAAATTATCTAAAAATATCAAAAGTAGGTGATTCGAGCTCATGTGGATTTCTAGAACATTGAGAAGCCCAACAAAGTGGCTTAGATTCAATATAGCAACTTTAAGTAGTTACACAATATAGCTATATTATGCACAGCAGCAATAACAAAACTAACCAGGTTAGACAGACTCGGACTACTACATTATTAAACAAAAATCATCAAAGAATTGACAATGCTTTTAACCGATTTACAAATTCTCTTACAAATAATGTAACAAAGCAGTCATATCAAAAACACATGATATACTTTCTTGACTGGCTGGAGTTTGAAACTGACACAAAGGATATGGAAGACAGGCTAAATCATTTGTATGATAGGGTTATCCAGGATAAAGAAGGTCTAAAATGGTTCAACGATGCTATAGTTGATTATATGCTGTTTCAAAGGGATAGATTCTATAACAAAGAAATAACAGGTTCAACGATATACAATTACTATAAACCAATCAAGCTTTTCTGTGAGATGAATGATATTATACTAAACTGGAAACGCATTTCAAAAAGCATGCCATCTTCTAAAAGATCAGGTCAAGATCGTATTCCTACACTAGATGAAATCCACAAACTGTTAGAAACTGCAAGGGATCCCAGAATCAAGCCTCTGGTCCTTGTAATGACTTGCTCAGGCATAAGAGCCGGAGCCTGGGAATATCTAAAGTGGAAACATATCACACCTATATTAGACAGAGAAAAAAGAAGTGTTTTAGCTGCTAAACTTATAGTATACGCAGGAGAGCCAGAAGAATACTACTCCTTCATGACCTCAGAAGCCTATACGGCTTTAAAATACTGGATGGATTACCGGACTTCTCATGGCGAAGCAATAACTGGTGAGAGCTGGATTATGAGGGACCTATGGCGAACTACATCAGTCCCGCAAGATAGTAAAATAGGACTGGCAAAATATCCAAAGCAACTCAAAGTTATGGGCCTGAAAACAATGATGTGTAGGGCTTTATACCGCAATAATATCAGGCCCATCTTGGAGCAAGGCCAGAAAAGACATGAGTTCAAAACCATGCATGGATTCCGAAAGTTCTTTAAAACAACATGCGAGGTTGCAGGTATGAAGCCTGCCAACATAGAACTTTTGTTAGGTCATGATATAGGTATATCTAGTAGTTATTACAAACCTACCGAGAACCAGCTTTTAGAAGACTATCTTAAAGTAACAGATCAGTTAACACTGGATGAAAGATTCAGGTTACGCAAAGAGGTGGACTTTTACAAACAAAGAGCAGACAGTCTTGCACAAATGGCTCAAAGAGTACAGAGACTGGAAGAAAAATGGGCGGACCAGTAACTAAAATATTATTTGTCTAAAACTATTAGGATCAAGATAGTATAGCAGGATTTAAATTCCACAACTACGTTGTATCTCTTACTTAATTAAGTAACTGATCCAAAAAAAAGTTTTGGTGTCTTGCAAATTCCTTGTCACGGGTGCATTTGCAAGACTCATTTAGAAATGATGTTAAATTCTTACTCAGAACTTAACACTTCTTTCTAGGTTTACAGACCCTTCGACAATGCGATCTTACTCGCACTGTTTTACAGCTGATGCTTTATCACCTCTCTTATACAAATACAAATTGTATATATAAATATTAGTACAAAATGTATCATCTACGAAAGATTATATATTTCAATGACGAGTATACAATGAATACAAAATGACATCTAGCACCACAATACAACCAATGTCTTACCAAAAAGTATTATCAGGGAGACGTATTTCATTACCAGACCAATTAACAAAAAAATATGGAATCAAAGAAGGGGATTTTGTCATAGTGGAAGATGATGACGGTATAAAAATAACACCCGCACAAATAGTAAAACGTCGTCCATAATATACTCCCATCACCATATTTTTATTTTATTTTCCCTGTACCTGTTTTTTTGATCTCTTTAGATTAAGCTGCATCAGCTCCGGTAAAGCCATTGCGAATCCTTCCTTCCATGACTAATCAAATGGCTTTGTAATATCGTCATTGTGGATACTGCGTCGGAATTCACGGGGAACAAACATTCCAAACTCTTTTTCATAGTTTGCAAACCACATAACTAAAACTCGTGTAACAAATTCATTCCTGGAGAAGACCCCGTTTCTCTTTGCGTCATCTGTTTCTACAAATTTATCTATGGCCTGAACCATTAGAGCCGGTATTTTTATTGTAACCCAATCCTCCTTACCCATTGTTATGCGACATATGTGTAACATATTACACACTATATAGGGTTTTATAGAAAAAAATAGCCATATATTGTAATAGAAGGGTATTACATTACATTTATATGTATGATTAGTGGGTAATACATTACCCATGCATAGCACAATATTGACCCATGAAAAATGGGCCGGTGTGAGACTTGAAAAAGCCTTATGCGATACTATAGACAAATTCATTTCTAAAAGATTTGTCTATGGATCCAAAAAATATGATTCAAGAGCAGATTTCGTAAAGGAAGCCTGTATTGAACTTTTGAACCAAGAAGAGCAGAGAAGGTTAACGGAGGTTGCACAGTAGATGAGCTATCCAGAAACCTTGCAAGCAAAGAATAACCCATCTAGTGGAAATGACCGTCAAGTCTCTGCTGATGCAACCCCCCAAGAAGAACTATACCAACACGAACTTATGTATTTTGTCTACAATCAAGTCTTGGAAGCATCTGAACAAAAACCCCGAGAGTTAGGAAAGACGGCTTATATTGACTCTGTAAGCCTCATTAGAGCAGCCAATAAAAAAGCACTTGAAAGTATAGGAAGGGGGGTTTTGCAATAATGACTTCTGATATCCCTGAATGTAACCGTTGTGGTGCTCACATATCGTGGAATAAAGACAGAAGGGCACAACTCAATACGACCAGGCCTCTGACATTAGATAATTCAAAAATTCATAGCTGTGAAGAGGTAACTAACAACAGCAGCAGCAACACAACAGCAACAACACTAGATCAACAATCACACATCCAAAAGATAGAAGAATATTCTCTGACACAGGTAGAATCACTAACACGACATACTGACCTCCTAGTAAGTATAAAGGGAAATACGGATCTAATTACTCAATACCTATTCACTGAAAAGGAAAATACGGGTCTAATAGCTCAGTATCTCAGAACTATTGCCACCATAGTAAAGAACATAGATGAGAAACTAGATTCAAAGCTCACAGAAGATATATCATCAGTAGGAGGTGTTAGAGATGTCTGACGAAACTAGAGCAAGTAACAAAGCTTTTGAGGAAGCATTAGAGAAATATAAAGCCGAGTTAAAGAGACGTGAAGAATTACGAGTTGAAAAGGAGCAAGAAAATGAACAATATAAAAAAGAAGCCATACTTGATCTCTATCAAAAACTAAAAGATACTGGATTCCCTGAGAAACTAATTCCCTCAAGATTAGTTGAGCTTTTGCTAGGTTATGTATCAAAGAAACATATCTACAAAACCCTAGAACATTTGACTAGTAGAATCTTATCACCAAATAGTAACCGGTTACAGAATGACGATAAGAAAGAAATAGAAGAATCTTCTATATCACAAGAGGAACAAAAGAAGAAACTTCTGATCGGAAACGATGGACAGATATTAAATGAAGAAACAGTAACAGAAGATCCTGAGCAACAGAATCCTGTATCTCAAATCTTTAATGGAAAATCTGAAGAACAGATGAAAAGAGAAGCAGACAACGAAGTTGATGAAGACATGGAAGAAACCCAAGAGAATCCCAGAAATTCCAATTTGATAACTGACATTCCGGAAGACCTGAGATCAAAACTAGCACAGTTTGACGAAATAAAACAAGCATTAGAGCATGTAACCGAAGAAAAAGATTCCTACAAGGACCTGTATGAAAAAAACAGAAAACTATCTCCAAGGCTTTTGATGACCGAAAATGCAGAACTAAAGACTAAAAATAGACAGCTAGAGACAATCCTAAACACATCAAACGAAGAGGTCAAAAAAGAATTCTCCTATGAATTCCTGGAAGTAAGAAAACTGTCTGCATTGAGAGATCAACAGATAAGGATGACATCTGCAAATTCAGAAAAGACCTTCTTTTTATGGATAAACCCAAAAACTCAAGAGGTCCTGGACGTCAAGACCGACAAAGAGCACCACAGAATAGAGGCGATACGAAAACGTGAGAAAGAATCACAATCTCAACAAGGTGCAGAAGTAGCATGAACAACCTGTTAAAACTGGACTCTATCTCTCATCTATCTTTTGATAGGAAGAATGGTTTGTTATTGGGTAAAGGACTAACGAAAGGATCTGAATTTGAAATAAAGATAGAAACAGACTCTGGAGGCGATGAACATATCAAAGCTGGAAAAATCCCAGTTATAATATACGGTTCTACCCATACAGATAACAACAAGCGCAGACATATCAAAAACAACGGTAACTACAGACAAAGACTATTATTAAATCGTGTAAATGGAATGCTTACTAAATCCCATAATGACAGTTCGTCCTCTGCACAGGGAAATCTACATAGTGAGTAACAATAACGAAATACAAAATACTATCTATGACCACCTGAAGATAACCATAGAGCAGACAAGTAAGGGGGCCAGAGTCAGTATCACCTATGACCGATCAGATCATGATATAGATAAAGCAGTTAGCAAGTCTGTGGAGATTTATAAAAAAACAATCGAAAAACTAAAAGCCGAAAGCATGAAGGTAGATGAATCCTAAAACATGACAATAATATCAGAACAACCCTGGAAATACGTACGAGTATACTGTCAATATGAAAGTAGAAAAGAGGGTGTTTGTCATGACACTATCCCGATAGAAGAAAGTATGTACTGTCATGATTGTAGAAAATCCTACTGTATGAACCACGTATCAAAATGCTTCAACTGTTATCAATACAGATGTAACCATGATATACGAATATGTAATGATTGTAGGCAAAAAGTATGCAGGGATCATCTGCTTCCTTATCATATGTGTTTGCAGTGTCCTCTAATTCTACCTGATTATCGGCATGAATATGAATATGAATATGAATTGGATCAAAAACCAGAAACAGCAATAACAAAAACAGTAGCAACCCCAATGAGCATAGACGAGCTGGATGATCTCATAAGAATGAAAAAAGGAAACACTGTGTTAAAAGAAAGACGGAGAGGTAGAAAACCAAAATCAGAAATTGAGTGATAGTCACGTAAGCAAAGAACACATACGGGCTCAACAGGTAATAGCAGGCATCCTGAAGCAATTCTTTCATGTTGTAAGGATAGAAGTTCCCGTTCCCGTTCCCAATCCTGCCAGAGTATTTGGTAATACAAACACCCTTCCTCCTTATTCTACCAAACCATACTACATGGATGTACTGGCTGAATCACCAATCTGGATAAAGATAAACCATACCAAATACAAAACCATAGCAATAGAAATAGACTGTCATATAGGACACAACAGTGATAGATCAACTACAAGAGACGAAACAAGGACCAAGTTAATAAAAAAACACTACAAGCAAATAAAGCACATATTCCGATACTATTGCAAGGACGTAATAGGCAAGAAACCACGATTGGATGAAGAATGGTTGCTAGACGAATGGCGAATAGTCCCAGACAATGCATACTATGCTGACAAGCTGGATAGACTGTCTAGATGACTAACACAGTACAAAAACAACAGCAGGAACTAACTACCCCATTACAGAAAGAACTAAGCCTTGTCCCTTACATGCAGTATTTCCCTCTGAGAAACATTACAAAATCAGGTAAAAAACTAAAAGGTCCGGTACTGTTCAAGGACAAAACAGGAAAATACCCCGACTTTATACTAGACACTGATAACTTTTTTTACTGCACGGTAAAAGACTGTAACGATTTCTTTCCAGGTCCTTCTCCCAAGGGTATAAAACAGCACTATTCTTCCCTGCATAACAAACATGAAAATCCCAATCAGGTTCTCAAGTTAAAAAGACTGGAAAGACAATCTGAAAAAGCAAACAAAAAAGTGATGGAACAAGATACAAAACAGTCCAACCTATTCGATTTGGATTCTAAATAATGCTAAAAGAACTCTTTTGTTTGCATTACTGGACCCGTCAAATATATGAAAAAGACTTTGGACTTTATGAAACATCCACATTTATCAAATTTGATTTTGTGTGTAAAAAATGCTTTAGACAGAAAATAGTAATTGTGAATCCTAAATTCCCATTTAAAATAAAACTATGAGTTACAAAGAACAACACTTTGATCATAGACACACTAACTAGCTATACGATTCCAAAATGAGAAATATATTTAATAATGGTAACCTATCAAGTAGCAATATAGTGACTTTAGAATCTAACAAGCTGGAAGAAAAAGAACAGGATCAATATGTTATCTCTTCACAGGATCTTATCCAGAAAGGACTACACAGTGACCGTGAAGCAATAGAATGCGATCTGTCTTCAGAAAACTCAAGACGCAGGCTAAAGATGATCACCCTGGAGAGAGCTTTTGATATGGAAACGTTAGTATCAAGAAGAGAGAAAGGCTACGAGTATCCAGTAGACGTAATTTTCTCTATAATTTACTGGAATTACCAGAGACTGGGAATGTCTGCATCAGGACTGGAATATACCCGGGAAATCTTTGCAGACAAGCAATACGATAAATACAAATCCGGCATATATCTGAAACAGACTTTACAGAACAGGGCCAGGCAAGATATACCTCTTAACATCGCTACATTAGAACAGTTACAGGCAATAGAAATAGAATCAGAAAACATCGCCATCAGGAAAGCACTTGCAACAATAGAGGCAAACATGGATAATCCACTTTTAAAAGAAAAGATCCCTGTCTACAGTTCCCAAATCCTGAAGGAAGAAAAGAAGGAAAAAGAAGAGCTTAAAGAACTAGAAACAGTAAGAATATCCAAACCTGAGCCACGCGAAACAAAATTCTCAGATATACTTGGAGAGATATCACAGCTGGCAGAAAAAGCACAGGAGAGAGTTATAGCATATCCACCCTCTGATGAAGACGACCTATACCTGAAAAACGGGATGTCCATAATCAGGGACTACCTTAGATCCATATCAGACCTAAAGTTCTGCAGATCAATGTATTCATGGTTTGATATTGTATTTGAAAAATACAGTCAGTCAACACATTCAGCCATGTCCAAGTCAAAGATACTCTCAATAATGAACGAAGCAAGGAAAGTAACCAGAGAACAGATAGATGCGAAGGATCCTATCCTGATAAAGATTGCTGCCAGAATTACAGGAGCTGCTCCCTTTGTACTTGGAGGAGTAGGGATGCTGATAAAAGATGTATTTGCAGACATGATTGAAACAGAAAACCCCGCTCTCATACATGTTGCAATAAGAATAATAGAGTTAGCACCATATTTACTCAGTCAGGACGCCTACAAGGACAAGTATCAGGCACCTTACACAGCGGATTTTCACAAAAGAAGACATAACAAGCTTTCTGAATCCTCATTTGGTAACAGCACCATGCAACAATTATAGGTTTGTCTAAAGACAATAGAGATAGAGATAAAGAAGACTACATAGACGACGAATCAGAACTAGCTGTAGAAACAGAAGAGGAAGAACTTGAGGAAGAATTAACAGGCTCTTTGTCACAGGATCTACACACACCCTCTGCTTTATCAAACAGGTTTGAAGAATTCCTAACAGCATACAAGGACTCCAAGACTAAAGAATACATCTATTTTGAACAAATATCCTCAATTGCTTTCCAAAGCTTGCCTGTATTTGTACTGGACTACAATGATCTGCTTATATGGGAAAACTCAGAAACTCTTACAAACATTTTCTATGAGGACATTGATACCGCCTTGGCAACAGTATCCGAAGCCATAACATCAATCATCTATGAGATAAATCCAGAATTTGATTCCAAGATAACGGTAAGAATATCTCACTTTGATATCTCTCGATCTTTTCGAGAAATTGACGCTGAACTAATAGACAGGATGATAAGTATAGACGCAATAGTAAACAGGGCTTCAAAGAAGAAACCCTGGCTTGTCTCTTCTGTTTATCAGTGCATAGACTGTACTACATCCATAGAATCACCAAACAACAAACAAATCAGAAAATGCAGCACCTGCGAATCTAGCAAGGTTATATTCGACAAGAAGAAAAGCAAATACACGGACTATAAACAGATCATGGTTCAAGAGTTACCGGAAGACCTGCCTCCAGGACAACTCCCCGAAAGACTGTCTGTATCTGTTTTCGGTAATGACCTAACCAACAACAGCAGACCGGGAGACAGAATAAAGATGACCTGTATTGTACGCTTAGATTATGACTCTCAAACCCTGACTAATCTGAAAATACATGATCCTCTGGGTATCAAGGGAAAACAGTTTGGTACAACATTTGAATTAATACTTGAAGCAAACAACATACAAAAGATAGAGGGATTCGGGGCTTTGGATAACGCTTCTAAAACCAGGCAACTAACAGATGCAGACCTAGAAAGAATACAAAAGGTAAAACAGGACTACTATCTCAATGAGAAACTGATAAACTCTTTTGCCCCACACATATACGGTCATGAGGTCCATAAGGAAGCAACGTTATTGGAAATAGTAGGTTGCAGGCAATCAACAGATCATAACGGAACCAATAGCCGTGGTGATTCGCATCTTTTGTTTGTAGGCGACCCAGGTAAAGCCAAAAGTGAAATGCTAAAATTCGCTATGAAAGTGGCCCCCCGTGGCTTGTATACTTCTGGAGGTGGATCATCAGCAGCTGGATTGACAGCAGCAGTTGTAAAAGATAAGAGCGGGTCTATGATGCTTGAAGCCGGAGCGGTAGTGATGGCCGATCAGGGACTATGCTGTATTGATGAATTCGACAAGATGCGAGATGAAGACAGAGGCAAGCTTCATGAAGCAATGGAACAACAAACTTGTTCAGTTGCTAAAGGCGGTATTGTTGCTACTTTAAACGCCAGGACATCCTTGCTATGCGCTGCCAATCCTGTCTATGGAGTATACGATCCTTACAAGACCATATCCGAGAACACCGACCTCCCACCTGCAATGTTCTCTCGGTTTGACCTCATATACGTACTAAAGGACGTGATAGACCTTGAGCTGGATTCGAGGGTAGCCGATTACATGCTAGGAATTGAAACTGTAGAGACCGAGGAACACAAGCAAAACTACAAAGGCAAGTTTGATACAGAGTTCCTATCCAAATATCTTTACTATGCTAAACACCTTCATTCCAAATCAAATCCCAAACTAACATTAGAAGCAAAAATAAGAATCAAAGATTACTTTAATGATATCAGGGCCAGAGCCGAGAAAGACAAAAACAACGCTACCGAAACAATAACAGCCACCTACAGGATAGTAGATGCTTTAGAAAGATTAACCGTGGCCAGAGCCAGACTACTTCTCAAAGACGAAGCAGACAACAAAGACGCAGAGAGAGCCATCTATCTTACAAACGAAATGTATCGCTCTTTTGGAATAGACATTGAAACAGGCAAGGTTAATCTAGGTCTAATACATGGTAAACCACTAGAAAGAATGAGCAAACAAAACCTGATGCTAGAAATCCTTAACGAAATATCTGAGGGCGGTAAAATAGAAATAGATTTCGATAACCTTGTCCAACAGTTAATGCTTACAAGGAAATTTCATACTGAAATGGAAGCAGAAACAACGATCAAGGACTACATTAACAGACAGGTATTAAACAAAGTATCGGGTAAAAGAGGAATATATGAATTTAACAAGGACATGATAAGGGGCGAATACTAAACTAGCTACTTATCTTTTCTTTTAGTCTCAATTCATCAATGATGCGAACACGCTTGATATGCTTGCATTCTTTCTTTATTTTCGATCTGTATTGAAAATCAGCACAGGTGCAGAACCAATGATTCTTGTCTTTTAGACTATTAACCCCATACATTTCTCCGGTAGTAAAGGACTGGACCCAGTAGATGTCATCTATTCCATCATAAACCACAGATTTAGTTATTCTTATCATGATAAACATTTTTTATATGCTGGATTATAGCTTTTTATTAGTAACTAATTGACACGCAAGAAAGGAGACAAGGATCATGGTATCATGGAGAAAAACATCATCGTATCTTTGATAAACGACTATCGGCTTTTCAACTGTTCAGATAGAGAAATGCTGCGCCTTATCAACCTAAAAACAGGTGATGGTAACGGTATAGCATGGTCCACATTCCGAAAACTAAAAAAGAAGGCAATGGAGTCCGAGATGATAACTTCAGAATGGCTAAGTCACTATGTCAGGAGCCAAATAGTGGACCATTATCGAACCCAGATCAAGGTATTAGAGTATGTTGAAAGAATATTGTTAGACGAAATTACAAAGGAATATTCCAAATCAGAAAATAGAAAACCATATCTGATAAACCATCTAGCCAAAACACTTGGTGATATATCCGGTCGTTTATCTGAAATGGGAATGTCACCTCCAATAATAGCTAAACTGTACTCATTGATACCTCCGGAGATTCTAAACGGTACCGTATCAAAAGATCCATTAGAATTAGACAAATATCTAAAGCTTTTTCATGATAATCTAGCTAGCGATAGCAAAAAAGCTATACCTAAGCTAGACAATAAAGAGAACGTATCTAAATCTAATGACGATGACTCAGGAAACGGAATCAATTATGAAATCGATCCTCTCAGTGCAGAAACCGCCATCCCACCTCCAATCGATAAAGAAAATGATAATAGATCCGATGGAGACACAGAGGGAGAGACTGCAACAGCTCAGGGAGACCAGCCAGTATTCTGATGCTCTGGTAAATATTCCTTTTTGGATTAAGGATCCTAACTTACATAGAATATACTGGAATAAATGTAAGTTCAAAGACCATAAAGGATTCTGTTGTTTTACCCATGCTGTTGGTTTACCATATAAAGACGGATTTGGATACCTTCCCTGGTTTAATTATCAAACTGCATTTTTAGATGCTTTATCTTTATACAAACTTATTAGAGTCCTCAAGGCCACGGGTTTAGGCTTTTCTGAAATAATGCTTTATTTATATGGTCATGTTGCATACTTCCCAGAATACAGAGATAAAGAATCTCAAATAGTAATTATAACTGGTCCCAACATAGATATTGCCAAAAAATTAATCAAAAGACTCGTAACAATCTTGCAACAAAGACTAAAACTATCTCTTAAAACTACACAAACAACAATAGAGATAAAGAACTGCACTATCGAGGCTTTCCCATCACATCACATTGATGCAGCCAGGTCTTTACCCAATCCTGTACATTGCTTATTTGATGAATCAGATTTCTCACCCTACGAACATGATGATCCTAATAACCCCCTTTCACTATTAGAAAGATATATTCCCAAGAGTAACCCCTGGATTATTCCCATCACAACCCCGGGCATGCCCGGAGGTATCAACGAAAGGATGGATGAGGAAGAAACCAAAGCTATAGAGGAAGGCAAGATACCTAGATACAAAACTTTTAGATTCAATTATGAATGGGGTTTAGGTAAAATCTACAGGCCCGAAGATATAGAACGAGCTAAAGAATCTCCATCCTTTGAACGTGAATATAATCTCAAGTATGGTTATGGTATTGGTAACATATATGACGAAGTATGGATAGGTAACGCTCTTCTCAAAGGCAGACGTTTAAAGCATGTTCCTGTCTCTACCCATTCTAAAAAAAGCATGGGGTTAGATCCTGCTCATGGTTCTAGTAAGTTCGGAGTAACTATCATTGAATATTTGCCATACTGCAACCTCAAGCTAAACAATGACCCTCCAGAGTTCGAACCGGTAACTAACATAAAGAGGGTAATACTGTCAGCAGAATTCTCAAGAGAACTATACGAAAAAATGGTAAATATGTGCTATGGATGGATCAAGGAATATGGTATAGACTATGTTTTCTGTGATGGATCCCAGGTTGAATTTATCAGGTCATTAAAGGCAAAGATAGAGGAAAAGACTGCTTATGAAAACCTGGTAAAAAGGGCAAGAGAATACAACACTCCTCTATCTGACTACATGACCATAATCCCTATCCTTAACCAAACTGATGAAGGCAAGATAATAGTTGACGAAAGCAAGTACTGGATGGGCGTATCAAAGACAATAGCAATAGATGAAGAAAACTGCAAACCGTTACTGGGACAGATGAGGAGTGCAAAACAGAAGGTAGACGGGAAACTGGACAAGGACAAACTAACTACCAAGTCAACTACCTTTGACTCTTTAGAAAGTTTTCACTATGCGTTGAAATACTGGCGTCACAACCAATAAAATATCATCAATCACCTATAGCGTCCTCCATGGTTATCTTGATCTGCTTTCCATCAAATTGCTGAGTATCCTTATGATACTGCATTGGAATAATTATGATCTTTTTTTCCCCTTGTTTAGATGTTCTAGCAATGAATTGAACTCGCTTTTTTTTATTTAGCATCCGCATCCCACTTTAACCATGTCACTTTACAACTATTATTAGCTAGTTTGGTTATATAAACGTATACGTAAGAATTTAAACGTATGCTTTATATTACAGTATACCGTAGTATACCTATGAAACAAACAATAAAACTAAATCCAAATGAAGGAAAAATAGGCAAAGATGCATATTGCTATGTCTGCACAGCAAGGATAGAATTCTGTAGATGTGAGATAGGAGAGGGAGCAAACAGGCTATGACCTCTCACGAAAACAATATGATGACTTCTATTTATGACCATTTGAAAATATCAATCTTACAATCCTCAAAAGGCGCACGTGTAGAAGTAACATACGATAGAAGCGATCATGATCTTGATATCGCAGTTTCCAAATCCGTGGAGCTGTATAAAAAAACGATTGAAGCCCTTAAAACACAAAATCTCAAGGTGGATGACAATGTTTGAATCTGATAATGATAAAAACTTTGAGAAGAAACTTTACAGGACAAAAATAATACAGAGCATATTTGATTCTCTTGCAGAAATAGAACAAAGGGTGCAAAGAATTGAAAGGAGATAATTAATCTTTAAAGCTCAGTGAATTGTAAAATGGTTACTAAATAAAATGTTCATGACGGATTTAATCTTGACATCCATGCTTTCATTATACGCCGCAACAGTAATAGGATTTTTAGTTGTATTCAAGGGATTGTTTAAACAATGAGTATGACATCATCTCCTCCTCAACAGCAACTCAAACACAAACCTATGATCAGGGACCTCTATGAGTCTATCCATGATTCGATGTTATATATGAAAGAAACAAGACAGTGTATCCCCATACCACTATCAGAGATCTCTACCAATCCAAATATACGAAAGATAATAGTGCTAAATCAGTTTATAACCAAAAGCACAGACAGGAAAAAAGAGCTAATAAGCAAGAGAAAAGGCACGCAACTATACCGAATTACTGAAAAAGGACTGGACTATATCAAGAGATATCAGAATATCAGGGAGCTGTTTAATACTGGCATTTAATCGCTGCAAAGGATTATGCGAAACTGAAGAACACAAAGGAATAACTGGCTGTACCAACAGATGGAGCAAGACACACAATATAAAAAAATGCACGACATGTGAATACAGGACGACCAGTGAGAAGGTAGTATGCTACTGTTGTAATTATCGATATCGGACAGCTCCATCAAGACGAAATAACGTACGAACTCGGGAAAAACTAGGGTTAATCAAGAGGATTTAAAGAAAAGAATGAGTCATCCAGAAAACACATTCAAACAGATAATTGAAAGACAGGAAAACGCTATAACAAAGCTAGAAGAAAAGATAGCAGTGTTGACAGATGTAATTATCGACATATCAGAAAGAATGTATTACCAGGATGAAAGGGCTCGACGTATTGTAACTACAAGACTGAGAAAAAAACTGGAGAATTTAAAATGAAATCTACTTTCTGTAAAAGATGTAATTCGTTTATACTTGTACATGATAACCCTTTTGTTAATAATTGGTATTGTGATAAATGTAAGGATTTGAAATGAAAATCAAAGATGATACACAAACTACAAAACAATGGTTAAGAGAAAACATAAAAAAATGCGACTTTTTGTACATACATGAAAAACAACTAGAAATAATGGCAAAGGTCTGGGATTTCTTGGCAGAACATGAACAATATGATTATGCTGTTCCAGATATAAGAGCAGAGCTAAATTACATCTATACTCAACCTTCAATAGTTAGGGCAATAGAATATTTACAGGTATTAGGTTGTGTTAAAATATACAGACAAGTTATAGGGGTCAATATGTATCAAGTTACCACATGGAGGAACTAATAAGTAAAATGACAGAGTTTTATGATGCTAACTCACCTCTAGGAGACTCAGTTTTAGAGGACAAATCCAGTGTAGACATCGAGAATGATATACTCTTATGCGACAGTTGCAAAAATGTCATTCTCAAGCCCTGCAAAGACCAGCTAATATGCCCTGCCTGCCTGAGAATATACGATCCTCATCATGAAATTATACAGGTCCAGGATAGTGAAACAACAATAGACGAGATTGGCAGTAGGGGAGAAATGACATTCAAGGATGATGGCAAGGACAAGCCAATCAGAAAAACATTGAATCATTCCAGTGTAGATATAGAAGATAACCTTGACTATGTAAAGAAAGAATTCGATAGATACAAGCAAACAGAAATAATAGATAAAGACACTATAACAGCATTGAATAAAACAAGGAATAGGAGACCGAATAATAATGAATAATGAAATAATTATAATCGCTTCAATATGTGGTATAGGTATAGCAGGATGTATAGGGTCGATAACAATGAAACTATATTATAACAGGAAATATGGATTCTTAAACGATCCTGTAGAGTTTAGGAAATGGCTTGATCTAATCGATTGGAATAATAAATAGACAAACCTTATAACTCTTCATCCTGATCCAACAATGAATAGCCATGACTGTCAAACCTGATACTGCTTTATGTGGATACTGTAACAACTATGCCAAGATGGCCGATCCGTTAATGTGGAAGGATCCAAAGAGGTGCCTGCACTGTGATCTATATCTCTGTCCAGGTCACATGGCAGATGATCTAGAGTATATCGAGGTTGGCAATATCTTTGCCTGTTGCTTCAAGTGCAACAAGCTACCCCATGGTCCTGGTAACCTGTTGCATGCGGATTTACCACATAATGAAAATAAAATGAGGTGAAGTGAGATAATAAAACCTTATAGCTTATCATAAGTTTCTAACTCTTTATTGGATACATTAAAAATACTTCATGTTTCAGATAATGGCTTACCGGATACCAGGATAGAAAAGTCTGCTATCTCTGCAAAGAAAAGGGGTCATGAGGTTTATTTTGCAGGTGGCACATCCCTCAATGTAAACCACTTTATCACTTCTTTTGACCGAGACAAGATATTTACACTGAACTGGAATTCCAGGGCTAGATATTATTATGAAAAAGAATGGAATGCTGTTAAGAAACAACTAACCAATATCATCAAGGACTGTAAACCAGACCTGATACATGCCCATGATGTTTTCGCAGGCAAGATGTGTAAACAACTGGTATTTGATTCTAAAGAAATTCCAATGGTATACGACTCCCATGAATTCTGGATGTATTATGTAGACTTTCAATATCTAGAAAATGAGTATTTCAAAAACATAGATCCAAAGCATAAAGACATACCTCGTCTATGGCGACAATGGGAGATAGAAATAGTAGATGCAGGTATACCAGTAATAACTATATCTCAAAAGGCTAAAGAAGTGTATAACAATATAGGGAATGATAACGCTTTTGTAGTTCCTAACTATCCTGCTCGAGAGGAAACCAGGAACATCCCAGAACCACGAATGCATGATAATTTCGCATCGGTATTTGTCAATGGAGGCAAGCCACCTTCTGGTAACGAGGTCCCATTACGAGACATAGACGGGTTCCTTGATTTATTCAACAAGAACAGGGATCTAGGTCCACTAAGGACTATAGGCTGGGGTCATCCTTCAGGAGATGGGCTTGTTCCCTATGGAGCATTAAACAGACAACAGATGTATCGTGTTTTATGTGAATCCGATATTGGCATAATACCCTGGAAACCTCATCCCTTTCATCCCTATTGCAGTCCTAACAAAGCTTATGAATATGCTCATGCTGGATTGCTGCCTATTATTCCAGCATCATTAAAAACAGTAATGAATGATCTAAATGGAATGGCTATAACATTTACAACTTATGATAATCTACGAAACTTGATAACGTTATTTAGAAATCATCCATTTAGAAATGATCCAGACATATTACATGATCATAGATCAAAGATTTACAGACATGCTCGTGATTACCTAACCTGGGATAACTATGAAGGTAATATCTTTGATGCATATAAAGCCTTATAGCTCGTATTTTTATTGATAGAATATATATGCATCATTTTCTACCTGACGAAAAAGAAATCATGCAAAAGAGGGCCGAAGAATCAAAAAGACTGGAGAAATTCATGCTAGATAATCTTGAAAGCTGGAATGAGGAAGAGAAGAACTGGAAATCTGATGTATTCTGTTGTTCTACCATGGAGACATTAATCAAGAATGAGGATATAACAATAGATGGATTATCTGGTAAAACATTAAGACTGCATATAGGCCTGTGGAATGGATACTTTAGGAAAGAAGAATGTGCCATGGGTTGGACTGGACTCAAATACTGTGTTAATTGTGGCAAGCAGGTAACAGAGGAGTTTATCAGGAAATTAATAGAAAAGTTCGGACTAGAATACCCTAAATATTATCTGGAGAAACATCCTGAACTAGATCACAAGTTACAGATAGACAAGGATAAGAAACTGCATGATTCTTGATCAATCATAATCATCATCCAGCAAGTCCTTATCCCTGGTTTTCTCTCTTTGCAGTATCTTCTTTGTCAAAATCTTCTTGTTTTTATCACTAATCCTAAAAGTCATGCAATGGCCAAAGATATTACATGAACCATTATCCCATTTTTCAGGTTTACAATAGAACTCATATCCTTCTGCAACCAAACAGTTAGCATGCAGGGCCAGCATTTGAACATCATTATATAATGTGGATATTGTTATCTTGGTGGGTAAATATTTGTGAACCGCTTCCCCTATCGGGTTGTTGGTATAGAATACTTTATCTTTATTCTTCTGCTTGCTTGTATAGTAATAATAGTTACATCCTTTTTCCTTTTGGTCATATTCATCCAAGGCATGAATATATAACTCCTTGACCGGGATTGCTACCTCTTCCTTTTTTCTTGATTTCATATAGTTATAATAATCAACAAATGTCCTTTTTAGCTTTTATTGTATAAAATCTTTAAAGCTCTGTTTGTAATTCTATTGTATAATTGCCGAATAAAGTTACCAACAAGAATAATATAGCTAGTAATAGTAAAACAGTTAGAACAAAAAAGAAACCATTAGAATTTATAGACTTTATTGACGACTCCAGTTTCTCCGACCTTATTCCATTCTCCAACCGTTTCCATCTATCTGCAGCCCGTAGTGACCTTAGGAAGGTTCAGCAAAGTAGGGACACATTTGATGTAATAGTAGGAGAAACAGCCAGTCATGATAATAACAGAGCAAAACATGATTCACTGGATGATAGACTTCTTTTCCTTACCGATCCCAAAATACTGGTACAGTTTAAGCAAAACAAGGACGGCAAGAGAAGAATAGTCATCTCTGAAAACAACTATGATGAGACTACTCTGTGGAGGATTCATGATGCATATCGAGTCGATGGAGCTGTAAGTAGAAGTCTAGATACTATGGTAGAAGCAATAGTAGGCCGTAAAAGGACCTCACTAATCCTGGACACAAACGACTACTTTGACAACGATGAGGATGAGGTTGCCAAGCTAGACGAGATAAAGAACAACGATCTATACCGAAAATATGTTCGTGATATCTCAAAGATAAACAAGCACCTAAACATGAACAACTATGAGAAGATGATACTTTCTTCTGCTCTGATATACGGTAGAGCAGCTTTGTTAATAGAATACGATAAGGATGCTCTTGTAGACAACACTGCTCTTCCCATAGCCCTCAAACCATTATCATCTTTGAGAATGGGCAGGACTTTCTACTATGAAGATACATGGGAGCTAGCAGGTATAGAATATCTGGACTTTAGAGAAGATCAAAGAATTGTAGAGCCCTATCGCCTTGTCTATTTTGTTAACAAGGACTATCATATTTCTCCCCGCACATTGCATAACGGTTACTCTATATTGGAACCCATACTGGACATATCAGAAACAAACACGCTAAACAAGCAAACAAACATCAAAGAAATAAACAAAAGACTCTGGGCTGCTTTCCTGATAATAAAGTACCATGGTAAAAGCGGCAAAGATATCACTAACTTCAAGAAGCATTACAAGCCTGGCATGCCCATCATATCCAACCGAGACTTTGAAGCTGAGGTCCATGAAGTAGCTCACGATCTAGAAAAGTTGATAGCACAAGGACTGGACTCTGATAAAAAGATCTCTCGAGACATAAAGATACCCATAATGCTAACGGGTCATGACAACGAACAGACAATGGCCACAGCGGGTACAGTAATTCATAGCTGGATTAACTTTACCCTGGAAACCCAGAGAACAACCTTCCGCAACATCTTTGAAAAACAGTGGATCGAGCCTTTAATGCTTCGACTAATCAACAAGAATGATGAACTAGACAAGTTCCTGGCAGAAATAGAATTTAGTGATGATAGTGGTAGTGGTAGTGATGATGTAAGTCTGGATGATAACAATAATGATAGTAACGAAGAAAGTAATGGCAGCACTAGCAACAAGCAAGGATTCATAGTATCCGATAAAGAGGCAAGGATCCTGGACCCAATAGACCTGCCTTTCAAGATAAAACTAAAGTTCACGCCCTTCACTATTGATACATTCCTGGACAAGGTAGCTTCTGTGTTAGGACTGGTCCGAGATGGCATTATCACCAAGTTAATGGCCCTAGAAGAACTGGACAGAAAACAATACATTCCTGAAATGAAGTTGATTCATGAAGAACAACAGGCTTTATTTGAAGATATGATGCAGCAAGAACAACAACAGCAAGAGGGACAACAACCAAACAATACTTCTAAAAAATCAGATATACCTGGTTTCCCCAAAGTAGATGAGAAACTAAAAAATGCTACAGATCTAAACAAACGTAAATCTAAAAATAGTAGTTCAGGAAGTAACAAGACCATGAGGAGCTTGTAGAGCTACAAAATGGTAACAAACAAAGATCAAGTATTAGTATCTAAATCTCAGATTAAGATACCTCCAGATTACAAGAAGGTAAATCGTCAGAGGAGATCCAGAGGTTACAACTTTGAATATTCTATAGTTAACGCTTTCAATAATCACAGGTCCAAAGATTGGAGTGCTAGAAGATTAGGAGGGTCCAGTTCTGGATTACCTGATATAGTAGCAACTAACAAACATAAATCTGTATTATACTCTATAGAAGCCAAATCAGGAGAAAGCAATATACTCTATATACCAAGAGATCAGATAGAAAGATGTCTGGATATTACTGATACGTTCTTAACAGCATATCAGAATAGATACATTGTATTTGCATTCAAGTTCAAGGGCAATAAATCAAAGAAAACAAAATTACGTTATAGAATATTTCCTTTAAAAACTATAATTGTTACTCACAGTATGAAAGGA
>JAKDMR010000154.1 GCA_030452275.1 Candidatus Nitrosocosmicus sp.
GCACAATCAGTTTACAGAAAGAAAGCATGTGTCAGTTTACATGACTGTTAACCTAGGCTGCATCTAGTAGGCATTTTTCATATCTATAAAAAATATGAGAACTTGAATGCTTATTCTTTTGCATTTGTAAAAACTACGTCGTACAAATGACCATCTGCTTTTGCCATAGATAATATTTTATTCATGCGGATTATGGCTTCCGGATTATCAAGTCGCTTATCAAATGCCTCTTTACCCTTATACTGTATGTAATTTACTACCTTCGTTCTATCCTTGCTCTTATGAATACTTGCTGAAATGAATCCATCTTGTAGATGCCATACTTGCTTAGTGGTTTCGATAAGAGCATCTACTAATTGTTGTTGCCTCGAAGGATCGACGCTAAATACATTAATCAAAGTGATAATATCCTTATCAACCTTTATCGTTGTCATACTTTTTGATATTGTTAATTATCACCAATAGAATAAAAGCATAGTTGTCAGGCGAGGTAATTGTAGACACAAATCATTATCAAAATCAAGATTAGTCAATGAATTATCTGATCATATCTTCTATCTTAAAAGGGCATACCTATTTAATGCTCATATGTAGAAACACCTTTAATCCGTCAATATCATATCAAATACGGTTTATCATAAGCATAAATCGGTCTCAATTAAAGAGTAAATTAAACCCGCTAACCGCTATCGTAGGTCAAGCCCTAATAGAAAAAGTGCGAATAGGGGCGGGAATCAGACCCGCTCAATCTATAAGCTACCCCGCATTTGATCCTACGATATGGTTATGTTTTTTGCTATATCAAAACTATTTCCTGATGTGTCATCGTGGATAGTATAGGTAACAACATAATCTCCTGATGGGAAGGGGCTTGTTTGTGTAATTGTGAATGGAATAAATACTTCTTTATTTTGGTGATAAGAAGCGATATCGATGGCCGGTAGACCTTGTTATCCGGTTAGAACATTCCCTTCACTATCAGAATTTACAAAGTCTGCGGTAAAATCTATAGTATAGAGTGTTTTATCCCCCTCTCCATCCGAAATGCTGTATTCAAAACCTACTGGTTCTATATAGAGTATTATTTCTTCATCAGGTTCAAAGGTATCTGAATCTTTTTCTTAGTAAACTCCATAACCTAGTGTTTGTGCCGTTACAAAGGTATCGTATGCGGATGCAAATGTCTGCACTTGATTAGGTCCAGTTAAGCCTGTATCCTCTCCTTCTATTAGTGCTGCCACAGATTGATTTGAATATCCAGATATTGTTAATAATGCTAGAGGTATTAGTACCAGTATTATTGATACGTTTTCTTTATATTTCTTCATAAATTGCTTTTAATAGTATGCAAGCCCCAAGTATCTTTATTGTGGATATTCGAAATTTAGAAACACAGGGATTTGACTAAAATAAACCCTTTCTTTGATGAGCAATTCTTTTAATATTTTTATAGGTAGATACCCTCAACCGCCTAAGTTCACAGATATGTTTTTAGCTAACTCTTGATTGTGATAAGACATCTAGTTGAAATCCAACGTTTTAGACAAGGCTTACAGAAATGAACGTGACGGTCGTGTAAAGGAAAGAATATTACTTGTAATCAGAGTATCGTCTGACAGACAGCACATAGAATCAGTAGTAGATGAACTTCACACATCAAGAGCATGGGCTTACAAATGGCACAAAAGATACAATGATGAGGGATTAGATGGATTAAGGGACAGACCAAGAAGTGGAAAACCTTCTGAGATATCAAAGGAAGAAACAGAGAAAATAAGAAAGAGATTAGCCGACAGCAATACAGGATGGGACATCAAACAGGTTATGGATCTTATTCAAAAAGAAACTGGAGTAAAGTATCATAAATAACATGTTCGCAGGCTGCTTCACAAGTGGGGGTTCTCACCTAAAGTACCGCAGAAAAGATTTGTAAACAGAGCATCGAAACCAGATAAAAACAGTTTTAAAAAAGAATACAAAACACACTAAACAAGCTCAAAGACGGCTGGAGTGTCCCTGTACAGGATGAATCCACCTTTATCCATGACTCAATCATTTCTAAGAAGAGAAGATGGATTCTCAAAGAAAAAAGACCAGTTGTTACTATAATAGGATCTCATGATAAAACCATAGTCTTTGGGGTATTATCTACAAATGGTGAGCGATTTTTCAGACAGCATGAGAGATTTGATAGTGTGCATCGTTCATAGAATACCGGGAACAGGTCAAAAAGAAGTTTAAGAAGTTCGTTATGGTTGTAGACAGGACAACTCAGCACAGGTCCAAGATGGTAAAGAAGTACCTGCAAAGAAATATGGAAACGATAAAACTGGAATACTTTCCTGTGGGGTCACCAGAGTTTAACGCAATTAAGGAGTGTTGGAGACAGGGTAAGTGTAACATGTTATCAGGTTGTTATTCTAGTCTTTTGTATTTGAAAAAGGCAATATCTCACTATTACAGAACGAAACGGTTTAACCTGGATATCAAAAAATACCTGTTCAGGTCTACGAACTAATGTTGTTCAGTATAGTATAATTGGCTCGCCCAATAATGCTCAATAGTTTGAAATTTCTGCGGGATCATGGATGAATCGCTATATTTGAACTCACTTATGAAATGATAAACAAAAAGAGGTTTCAAGATTGTCCCCTGTTATCATCTTTGTTATAGTCAAACAAGGATATGATAAATGAATTAATCACCTCAATATTTGTAATAATGTTCTTCTCACCATACTTTATTCTTTCAAACCCCAATCAACGACACAAATAATGGGACGGTAACGATAATTGCCATGGAAGTAAGGATTAGTGTCGACGATGCCTCCGACTCGTATGTCTGATAACGTATTGAAAGTAGGACAGGCAATACTACAGAAGCACACAGAATTACTGCCTCATTTGCAAATATTCCTGTTATTCCAATTAACTTCTACAAGAAGTTTAGTACAAATTGATGGTCATCACGCCCATTGGATGATTCAATATTTAGGAGGTCAAAGGAATCCATATAAAACAATTCATGTTATGTAATAAAATCTATGACTACCGTGATATCCATAAAGTCTAAAGATGGAATTATTTTAGCAAGTGACAGCCAAGGTACATCATCAAAAGTCAAAACCACTATAAAAAAAGTATTCAAAATAAAAAGTCATTCAGGTATAGGTGCCTCTGGAGACAGTTCACAAATTGAATTATTTGTTGATGAACTTAAGCAAAACTTACAAAACGAAATTGAATTAGAATCAGGATTTAGAACCCAAATGTATAGTATTTTGGCAAATTTGCATAGAATATACAACTACAACCATTCATTCCTGTGTGGATATAGTGGAGCTCGATTGTTTTTTACTCCTGTCTCACTAGTAGCTGTGAAACCAAAAAGCGGAGATTCCTATCTCTACCGTATGGGGTTTGGAATAACGGGGAAAAATAATGAAGTATCTCCCTATCTATATAAGGTAAATAATGATTATGTATCAATAGGTTCTGGTTCCACTTATGCACGCTTAGTTCTTACACAACAAGACAGACTTTATTCCACAATAAACAGGAAATTGTCTGATTTATCCACGGAAAACAATGTCGGAATAGCAGCATATGCTATTAATGAAGTGAAGCAATTGGACCTAGAAACAGGGGGAAAGACACAGATTGCAATAGTTGACCGTGACGGGTATAGGGAACTTTCATATGATGAGCAAACCAAATGTCATCAAATGATGACCGCTAATCTATTTTCCTCTTTGAACGAATACTTTTCTAGCAATGATAAAACAAGTAAAATTATTAAATATCTTTTTCCATACGAGTGAACGACTATTAATTGCCACTAATCTAAATTCTCTAAAGGATGAACTAATATTTGACAATTTTATGACCCTCGGTCACGATTTATTTTTGTTGTTGTTGTCTTGATTCTCTATTTTGAAGTGGGTAGAATGATTGCAACGCACAATAAATGAATAATATCATTAAAAGACAACTACTACAAGTCGGCCGCTCCGTCCCCACGTATTCAAACTCTATGCAATGAATTCTTCTTTTATCATTACTGCACTTTTCATGATCTCCAAAGCTTTTTTTACAGGCATTTACAAATGGTCTACTTCTTGTCAGCCATTAGCGTAAATGCCGTATATTAGTCGGTATTTCCAAAATATAACAATTTTTATAAATATGGATAACGAATATAGTATATGGTTAGGGGGTATGAACCTCAACCCAATCAAATAATTGATTCTATACAAACTCTACCCGATAAAGTCGCTGTTACTTTTACAGAGAGGCCAGAATTAAAAGCCAGCAGTATACGTGTTATGAATTTAAATAATGAGAGGATGGACAACTATGATCTCAAATTAGCAGCGTCTGATAAATCACTTTTTGTCTCTTTAGATAAATCGAAACTAATATCTGGTGATTATGCCATAAAATGGTTAGTCTTGTCTAAAGATGATGGTTTCATTACGAAAGGAGCTTACCTTTTTTCAATCAGTATAGCCAAAAGTCAGAATTAATAATGATGGCAATGTCGGTATTTAGATGGAGTTTTGTGTGAATCTTGAGTGAATCGAAAATATCAATAAAGAGGATCGATTATTTCTGAATGTGATAAGGAAATAAAACGGTTAATTATAGACCCGAATACTATGTGGGTTGGACAGCCGGGTAAGAGAATTGTCTTATATTTCCATTATTTGGCAAAAACCTTAATAGTTTGATTTGTTTATAATATATGTTGTCCCATTATACTCCTGGAACGTTATATAATCGAGCAGGTGATCGTAGCATAGCGATTATTGACGACGAAAAAGATTTGCTTTTTGTATATAAAAAAGCATTAGAGTTACAAGGACTCAAAGTAGTTACATTTGATGATTCTGTAGTAGCTTTAAATGAATTGAAAGAGCGTTGCGATAAATATTGTATGGTCCTAGTAGATATCCGTATTCCCAAGGTTAATGGCTATCAAATAATAAATGAAATCAAGTGCATTGATCCATCAATGAAGACAATTTTGATGTCTGCTTATGATGTTTCTGAACTCGAGATATCAGACAACTTGAACAACGGTGTCAGCAGCGATGAGGTCATGCATAAACCATTTTCATTAATTAAATTAGTTAAGACCGTTAGCACACTTTTGTAAAAACTAAAAATAAGCTAGCGAAATACATAAAATACCTACTTTATTTTAGACAAATACTTTATCATGAAGGTGAAATGGTGATTACTACTTAACTGGATTAGTCCAACCCGGCTTTAAAAGTTAATTTTGACCCACTATGACGACCTCTATTTGTTACGTTGTTTTTAAATAATTCGTCACTCATCTAAAACCGGCATTATGTTCATGGTCATAGTTTCGCTGATATTAGACCGGTCGTAATGATTGGCAAAGACCGAGCTGTTAATCCTTCGTGCTAATTCCTTAATCGGATAGACTAACAGATTATATTAGTGACAAACTTATATTAATTTACTCACACTATCCTTTGAAAAGATATCAGTTTTCGTAATTGCATTTATTTGCAAGTGATTATACCAATTAGCACAAGTATGCTAAACAGTTTACAATTGTGATTAACAATAAAT
>JAKDMR010000155.1 GCA_030452275.1 Candidatus Nitrosocosmicus sp.
AACTAGTATTCTAGTAATAGGTATTATAGGTGCTAGCTTCGTTGTATGGTTTCTACCTTCCGAAAATATACAAAATAGTGGAATGAGTAACATGACCATTTCATTCTTGGATCCAAATGATACATTAGCCTCGGTCAATAGTCAATTTTTGCTACTACAAAACGAAGTTCAAAATCAAATTAATGATGCTAAAGCAAATAATGTCAATAAGACATACATTAACAATGTCATTAATGTCTCTATCATTCAAAATAATGAATTAATGCAGACCTTACTAAGCGGACAGCCGAATCGAACGTTAATGCCAAACTACGTTGAATTAATGAACCATCTAAAAGACTACTCTGTGTATTTGCTAGACCTCAAGAATGTTACAACAAACTCGCTCAATATGAGCCAGGACTTTAAAAATTTAGGGAATATTTCAGCAATCCTTAAATAAAAATAAAAAAGGATTGTTTATAAAGAGTATTTTCAAACCTTTACAAAGATGCGACTTCTCGAATATCAAGGAAAAGAGCTATTTAATCAGTTTGGCATAGAAACGCCAGAGTCTGTTCTAGCTGAAAGTGCGGAGGATGCCCGAATTGGATCTCAGAAACTAGGTTTTCCGTTTGTCTTGAAATCTCAACTAACAGTTGGTGGTCGAGGCAAAGCCGGAGCAATTCAAAAATGCAAAGATTCCTCTGAATTAGAAACAAAGTTTGGTGAATTATTGATGAAAGAAGTAAAAGGCGAATTGCCAAGGGGTATCCTCTTAGAGAAAATGGTAGATATTGTAAAAGAAATCTATTTGTCTATCTTCTTAAATCGGAGCAAGCGCTGTTTCTCGATAATTGCTTCATCAGAAGGGGGGATTGATATTGAACAAACTGATAATAAAATAATTCAAGATATCTCTATTGACGGCATATCGGGCGAGTTAGCGAATACTATCGCATCGAATTTGAATATCCCCGATAAATCCAAAGAAAGTTTTGTCAATTTGTTGCTGAATCTCTTTAGAGTAGTTGTAGAGAAGGAGGCCGAACTTGCCGAAATAAATCCACTCGCTATAATCTCTGATGACTCTTTACTTGCCTTGGACGCTAAAGTGATCATAGATGATAACGCTCTCTTCAGGCACGAGGATTTGCAAAAATATCTATATCTAAGTGATTTGGAAAAACAAGCTGCTAAAAATGGATTCTCATTTGTTGAATTGGAAGGAGACATTGCGATTATAGGCAATGGTGCTGGTTTAGTAATGTCCACATTAGATATGGTTACTGCTGCAAATGGGAAAGCCGGAGCTTTCCTTGATTTTGGGGGAAGAGCCACAAGCGAAACTATTTACGAAGCTCTCAAAGTCATAAGTAGACTTCCGAAAATAAAGACAATCCTTGTGAATCTATATGGAGGAATTGTGCGAACAGATCTTGTAGCACTGGGTATTCTAGAGGCTTATAAGAATAATATATTGACAGTGCCGGTATACGCTAGAATCTCTGGAGCGCAATCCGAAAGGGCAAAGGAATTGCTCAATGGAAGTAAAGCACGCTTATTTGATACAGTTGAGGAAGCAATAAATGCTTTAGTCCTAAAGATAAACAACAACCAAACGAAGTGAGACGATTTGAGCACACAATTTGATATTTTTCGAATTTTATCAGGGGATGAATCTGATGCTGACTTTGAAAAGAAACCTGTAATCATTCAGGGAATTACAGGCAGCTTTGGGTCAACACACACAAAACTAATGCGATCTTATGGAACGAATATTGCCGCAGGTGTCACACCAGGTAAAGGGGGTTCAAAATTCGAGGATGTTCCTGTTTTCAATACTGTGGAGGAGGCAGTGAAATCATCAGGATCAGTTATATCTGGAATATTCGTACCTGCTCCTTTCTTTTATAAAGCAGCTAAAGAATCTCTAGATAACGGGATTAAACTAATAGTAGCAATACCAGAACACGTGCCAATTATTGATTCAATAAAAGTGTATGAGTATGCTCACAAAAAAGGAGCAAGAATGATTGGACCAAATACTCCGGGAGTGATTATTCCAGAGATAATGAAAGTTGGAATAATGCCTGCTCAACCTTTTACTAAGGGGAATACGGTTGTATTTTCACGAAGCGGGACCTTAATGTATGAAGTTTCATTTCACCTATCCAACTCTGGTTTTGGACAACGTTTAGGACTGGGAATAGGAGGCGATCCAATTAATGGCACTAATCTTATTGATTCTTTCGAGTTAATTAGGAACAGAGGGGATGTTGATTCTGTGGTTGTGGTTGGTGAAATAGGCGGTGATGCGGAGGAACAACTTGCCGACTATATAATAAAGACTAATTTCTCAAAACCTGTTGTTGCCTACATAGCAGGAAGATCTGCTCCAAAAGAAAAGCGAATGGGTCATGCTGGAGCTATAGTTTATGGAAACTATGGATCTGCCGATTCAAAAATAAATAACTATGCTAAAGCGGATGTTCCAGTTGCAAATAGCCCAAGGGAAGTCCCGTTGTTGTTGAGGGCAAAAATAAGAAAATAATCAATTAGTCGAGAAAATCTATTTTTATTTGTCCAACATCACTATATGCTGGGAATCCAATTGGAAAAAAGATTTTGTACAAACTGTATGTTAAAAACTGCACACGATTGGATAGAAGAAACAGATGTTATTTACACTTATAAAAGAAAAAGGGTGTATAAATGCGGTAATTGTGGTTTCATTTCAAAAAAAAGAGGTTTGAGACCTTCGTCTGAGTCGGTTTATTAATAGCAAGATCTATCTTGACAACATCTAGCACTAGAATCAGAACGCTCATTACCGTAATTGGCTAATAACAAACTATTTACATGAAAAAAAGGTATCTTGTTTATCTAGACAACAAAAATAATTATTTGCCTTCAAACGCCAGTAGTGTTTTGCATTCACTGCGTCTGCTGCTCCAAAACTATAACCATGTAGTAGTCAGGGATATCAGGATTTCAAGTTATTTTATCGAAATAGATGTTAGTACGCAGGACAATACCTCACTGTGCGCGGATGATCATAATTTTTTTGGACCAATCAATATTTTAGGATCCCTGATCCGCCTGGAAGAATTGAATGAAGTAACTGATTTTATGTCCGGAGAAGATGCTGTGATGTCATCAGTTTTCTTATTTAATATGGAAAGATATTGGAAATCTCATGAAGTTCTCGAGGGTGTTTGGAAAGATTCAAAAGGACAAACAAAAAATCTTTTAAATGGGTTGATTTTAATAGATGCGGCATATGTACACTTCCAAAAAGGAGAAAACACTATTTTTTTCTCGATCCTAAATCGCTCTTTGGAAAAGTTCAAAGACAGTTCAGAATATTTTTATGACATAAATATGGAATTTTTGCTAAAGGACCTTTCCAAAATAATCCATGCCAAAAGGGTATCTATTATCAAAATGTATCTGAAATAATTTTGCTTAAGAGGTGGGGAAGGGATTCGAACCCTTATATATTCGCTATCCGTATCTTTGAGTCTGCAGGCGAACGCATGGCCGCTCTGCCACCCCACCAGCTGTTTGTTTTATCATTGATTGAAAACTTATATTTCTTTGGTAATAGTTTTTTTATCATTTCTAGATTGTAGTATTTCTAGATTGTAGTTCGAGCATTCAATAACATCATAAATGAGTACGATTTTGACACTATGTTGTTACTTGATAAAATTTCTTGATGCGAGAGTTATGTCTTCAGATTTTATGGTTTTTCTGTGAGCATGACTGGCCAACAATACAGCCTGTTTAGCAATATTTTCACCCAAGGCTTCTAATATGCTTCTTAATTCATCTGCTGCACTATCACTCACCCTTTCGGCACCGTATTTTTTGATGATTCTGTGAATGGAAGCTAGAGCTATTTCCGATTCTGAGTTTATTGCCATTTATTCTACTAGATTTGTTCCTTTGTTTAATAAACTCCTATGTAAAATTGATTCAATTAAAGAGTTCATTCTTACTACTGCATATACATCCGTTTTGAGTCTTGGTCATTATAATTTCAGACTCAGATTTAAGACAACATTGGAGTCAGGATAACTAGTATAGAGATTAATCGCTTGTTAATAATATTAGAAAAGAGGACTAATAATTAATTAGTTGAATCAAACAATAATCAAGTAACTTGCATTTCGTTGATTCACACATTCATTTGTCAGATAAATATTATCACAAATATCATAGGGTAATATTCGATTATATGCGTCAAGCTAATGTTCAATCGATTTGCGTGTCAGAAGATTTCAATTCATCTGTAGAGGCGTTATCATTAAAAGAAAAATTTTTTAAAGACTCTAATCTTTTGAAAGTTTTTGTGGGTATACACCCGCAGTTTGCAGCGGTTTCTGCTAACCTACGATTATTTGAAGGTCTTTTCCAGTCTAAACTTGATTTTATTGCTGGAATAGGTGAAATAGGACTTGATCCAACATATGCCAATTTGGATCCGGACACTACACTAGGAATACAAAAAATTGTTTTCGAAAAAATGCTACATCTAGCAGAAATGTATGACAAGCCGGTGTCTCTTCATTCTAGAAGATCTGTCAATGATATTCTGGAGATATTGCCTTCATATAAAATTAGGAATGCAGTATTCCATTGGTATGATGGGAACAAAAGCAACCTAAAAAGAATAAACGATAAGGGATATTTCGTTTCTTTCGGCCCATATCTCCTGTACTCAAATGATAAACATACATTGTTAAAAGAATCAGATATTAACCTGATTTTGATAGAAACTGACGGGCCGGTCAAATACAAGAATTGTTTTGACGGCGCACTTACTTCTCCTTCTTTGGTAGTGACTGTAGTTTATTTTGCTTCTGTTTTATTAAAGAAATCCTTTGACGAATTGTCTGAAATCCTTTATGATAATTCTACTCGATTTCTAAGATAGCCTATCTTTCTATACTCAATCCTCTTTTGGTGAAATCTAATTAAGATAAAAGATAAAATAACCTTGTTTTTTTTCTATTCATGTGGATAGAGTCAAAAAAATGGCCAACGAATTGTTGGAACGTTATCCTGATAAATTTACTAGTGATTTTAACGAAAATAAAGAAACTATAAAGAATTTTGCTATTGTTCGTTCAAAGGAATTACGAAATAAAATAGCAGGCTACATTACCAAGAATGTAAATAGAAATCTTGCCCAACAGAATGCTTCACTCTCATATTCCGAAGAAAATACTGAAACCCGTGAAGAAACTGCAGAATAAGATTGATAACTGTTGATTTACTTGGTGGTATAAGGAAGACAGTAGGGTTTTCAACAGTAAATATCAATGTAACTAATTCAAGCGTTAATGAAATACTCACATTCTTGGAGAAGGAATATGATTTAAAAAATAAAATAAAAGAGGGTGAAATAATGATCGCCATTAATGGCGTCGAGTCCTCTGTACTGGGTGGAAGGGGAGCTAAAATTTCATCAGGAGATACTATAACTATTTTGTCAGTATTACATGGCGGATGACTGTAACTCTTTTTTAAATTATATTAAAGCTTAGTGTTCACTATCATATATTGAC
>JAKDMR010000156.1 GCA_030452275.1 Candidatus Nitrosocosmicus sp.
AGCAGTGTTAGTTTACAAAATGACATAGCATATCATTTACACAACTGTTAACATAGTACATTTTTCAAATCAATAGAATTCTAATTACCATATTAATAAACATAAACCATGATGACTGTAAACAAAGGATGATTAGCTGTGCGTGAAGATAAACACAGTAATCGCTATTTGAATTACACTTCAGAATATATTAGAACAAGTATGACATTCGACCTGTCTTTTTATTTTTGAGAGATTTCTAAATGGTTTGAAAACTAAAAAATCATGGAAAAAGAGAAAGGATCACATCTTATGGCGGATATTCAAATTCACCGAATGATGTTTTTATTTCTAGACAGGTTCTGCATGAACAATTACTCGTGCAGCATTTGTATTCTCCAAAAGTAGATTTTGAACCTGGGTAGAAATATCATGGGCTTTTTCCACGGAAAGACTGTCGTCGGGATTAGAGGAAGAAGACGTAATAGAATCACCCGATCTATTTTTAGATTTAATTGATAAAGGATTTATTTTGATGGTCAAAGTAATGTGAAGTTCGTTTTTTACATACACAAGGGAAATGTCATCACAATCAGAAACTCCCTCGATGGAGAGTGCCATTTTCTTTATTTGTTCCAAGAAAGTCTGATCAGCAAACTCCTCACGTCCCACCGATGATTCTATATCCAAATCTGTTTCAATATGTGTGGTAATCCGTTTAATATTTTGAACCTCTTCCTTTATTTTCTTTTCAAAATCATCCACAACTCCATGAGCTACCTTGAAACTTAATTTATCATCCATCTGAACATCTAGATAAAGATGCAAAAGCTGTAAAGAATTTTCGCCAATTTCGTTGTTCTTTGATCTATCAATCGGCTCAGTAACTACAATATTTGAAAGATAAATTGAATGAACATTTTTTATAGAAGGAAAATCTTCGGAAATAAGTCTTATTTTATCTTTAATAGTTTCGGTCAAATAATCTTCTACCGCATCTACGTGAACAACAACATCAGAATTTGGTAGGATTTCATTCTTAATTTTGTTCTCTACGTTAGTAGCTATTCTATGCGCTTTATCATGGGTGAATATTCTTGGAACTTCAATGTGTAAATCTACAAAAGTATTTTTCCCTACTTTCCTTACCCTGATGCTATGGGCCTTTTTTATTCCTTCAAAGCCCGTTATGGATTCATATATTTGTCCTCGAATACCTTTAGGTGCCTTATCCAATAGCACATCTAGTGTTCGTCTGCCTAGTCCTAATGAAGTATATACAATAAGGCCAGCAACCGTGATTGCAGAATATGCATCAGCGTTAGGAATTCCAACAAAATATACAATTGCTAGACCGACAAGTACAACAGAAGAAGTAAGCATATCAACTCGGAAGTGTAATGCGTCTGCCTCTATCGCCTGACTACCATATTTATCAGCGACCTTGTATAGAGCCCTAGATCGGCCATAGTCAACTATTATCGATGCAATCAAGACACCAAATGAAAAAACAGTAATTTCAGGTACTACATGTTTAAAGAAAATCCGTTCCAACCCCTCGTAAAAAATCCAGCCCGCTACGATGAATAGAAGCAAAACAGCCCCTAAACTTGTAAGGCTTTCGAATTTTGCATACCCATAATTATGTTCGGGATCAGGTGGTTTCCTTGATATTCTAATTGCATATAAAGTCATCAAGGCAGCCAGAACATCCAAACCAGAATGCATTCCTTCAGAGAGGAGTCCAAGACTATTAGTATAAATTGCAATTACGAACTTGGAGATGGTAAGTGAGGCCGAAGCAATAATAGATGTTATAGCAATTCGAATTTTTTCGTTATATGCTAATTGATTGAGTAACGCTTTATCTGTGGTTTCAGATGATTTTTTTTCAGGTACATTATTAATCTTATACCTTCTGAATTTTTTATGGAATGAATCCTCACCATCTCCTTCCTTGCTATCTACCACAAATACAAATGAATAAAATAGTGAGGTATATAATGGATATGAATGATTTGATTTACTTGTAGATTACAAATACATTTTTCAGAATCTTAAACCTAAAGGAAATGGATAGATGATGAATGATGAAAATGCAGATATTAAAAATTTGAGCGATTCGTGGTTCAATTCTCAATATCATCAACGGTATTTCAGTCACAAGATTCCTACAACTCAGCTTTGTAAGTAGTTTGAAATGGGGTAGTCATTTTTTTCTTTTGAATCAAGGCATGGCTTTTACTAGAGATTTTCATCTACTTTGTTGACCAATGTCAGTGGAATTCGTCCTCGCATTATTCTTTCAATATTAAGAAATATGATATCCGATATGGAATCAATTGCCTCGTGGGTCCATCCAGCAATATGTGGTGTTAAAAGGAAATTATCTAGTTGTAGTAATTCGTCCTTAGAGTCCACTGGTTCCTTCCAAAATACGTCAAATGCGGCTCCTGCAATTTTCCCCCCTTTCAAAGACATTGACAACGCATCTTTATTAACCACTTGAGCTCTGGCCACATTAATTAAATAAGCAGATTGTTTCATCAAATTCAATTCGCTACTTCCGATCATGTTTTCAGTTTCTTTGTTTAGTGGAGTATGAATTGATATCATGTCTGCTCGCTGAATGACTTCAGAGAGTTTATCTACACCATACAAATTATCTACAAAATACTTCTTATCTCCTCCTTCAGTCTTTGTGAAAGGATGTTTCGTTACAGCAATGACCTTCATCCCAAATGCTTTAGCCCGTTTTGCTACTTCTATTCCTGTAACCCCCAAGCCAATAATTAATAATGTCTTTCCTAGTAATTCTGATCCCATTCTATCTTGTTGTCTTTGAACGAACGAACCAGTATTTGCTTGAGAGTTGAATAAGTTTATTTTTATGTTCTTGACCAAATAAAGCATTAACAAAAAGGTATGTTCTGCAACAGAAATTGCATTAGCCATAGGAACATTTGCAACATAAATACCCTTCTTTGAACAATAGTCGATATCGATCCCGTCCACTCCAATACCAGATTGCTGTACTAACTTTAGATTTGGACACGAATCAACGAAGGATTTGTCTATTTTATCAAAACTATTGATTAGTATATCAGCATCTTGAACTTGCGGTATGAGTGATTCATTATAATTTATAAATTCTATACTCGTGTTGGACTTTCCTGCCTTTCTTGCTAATTGCTGTTTAAACTCTAGGTTTTGGATCATTGCCTTAATTTTCAAGGTACATCACTATCTATTTTCCATGTTTTTATTTATCTTTAATATGTTTCTGGGATAAATGTAAACTCGGTCAAAAAAAATTCTTGAAAAGAAATGGAAAGATGGGTATGGTTACCTGCAGGTTATAAGAACTCTAAAGTGATTAGTATTGCTAGTAGATAATTCAGTATATTTAACTGTCTTAAGTGTACCGCAAGTTAGTGAACCCAAATCAAACGAGGTACCACTTAATTGTAAACCTGGAAAATGACATAAGGCATTCTTAGTATTCAAATTTCCGTTAAAGGTATACGAGATTCCATTTGCTTTCCCGCTTACAATATGACCACTTTTTTCTCCAGTGGATCCTTTGATAGAAATAGTTCCATACCATTTACCATTTTTTTGTCAGCATTAACTTTGAAGTAGCCAGGAGAACTTATGACTCCCTTTTTGTCCAGTTGCACAGTTATAAATGGATTGTTGAGTGTTTTTTTGCTTGTACGTGAGTTATTGATCCTTTGTTACTGGATGAAGACTGCATCATAAACGATGAAGTGTCAGATATAGTATTAGCATCAGGATCATCACTAGAGGGCCCTATTGACTTAAGATAATTTTTCAAATACTTCCCAATATTTCATATCGATTAAGATGAATCATTTCAGAACAAAAGGTCATAAATCGTGCTCAAAATGCAAGAAATCTTGTCGATATTGTCTCGTATAGTCCAGTGACAACCTGAATTTCCTCTTTTTCAAATGCTTAAGTTAACAGGGCCCACTAGAGTCAGATATCGTTTAAGTATCTTATGCAGACTCAAAAAACATTAAGCTCGGTGCCATAAATACTCCGGCAACAAGGGATAAACCTATAAGCAAACCCTTTGAAATTGGTTTTGACATTCAAAGTAATCAATTTATTGTTATACTTAAGTAGTGCGCTAATTCTCCCCAATGTGAAAACAATTACGAATCACATTAATAATTCAAAACTTCATTGAGCAATGAACAATGAATATCAAATTTTCATATTTTGAGATCTGTGTTTCTAAAATAACTTAACTGGTGTGCTTTACTACTCGTGGTTTTGTATAATTGCCTATATCATATCCCATTTCCCTAAAATATTTTAAGGTTAGTTTATAAACTATCTCATCATGATCTGCAATTTCTAGTATGTGTTTCCACGAAATCTCTTCATTATCATGAATTTCTCCAGATAGTTTTGTGACGAGACCCCGAGCTTCCACCTTACAGTCCTCAAAAGTCTTTCCATTCTTATAAGATCTATTTCTTGGATCACAATTCGCATGATTATTCAAATAATAATAATTTAGTAAGTTTGCAAATATATAACATTATTTCGGCTTTCAAGATAAGATGATTTCATTACAAAGAAATAGGAGCAAGAGGCAAAATTAATAAAGGATGCATTTCCATTTTGTCAATACTAATATTCTTATGTATTGTTGGGTACAACTATTTTTTATAATTGTATATCAATGTTGAAGGAATTAACGTAAAATATGACGAATTTGGAAAAGGCAATGAGAAAATTATTTTATTTTTACATGGTTTAGGATCTTCCTCCATCGCCTGGCGGGATATACCTGAAGCACTATCAAAGTATTTTCACACCATAACACTGGACCTAGTTGGGTTTGGAGGGACCGATAAACCTCATGAAAATTATACTCTAAGTTATTTCTGTAAATTCCTAGATAAGTTTCTGAGTAAAATAGGGATAGATGGTCTCAAGAAGATAAGTGTTATAGCACATTCATTGGGCGGATACATTGCTTTAGAATACGCAATCAGGAACAAAACTAGAATCAATAAATTGATATTGTTTAATTCTTCTGGTCTTTTAGGCAAACCTACCCCTTTACTTTCTGAGTATTTGGATGCTGTATTGACCAGCGATCCTGTATTGAGGCACAACAAGCTTAAAAATGTGTTTGAAAATTTGGTAGCAGATCGAATCAGACTTCTTCCGATTATTGTAGACATCTTTGTTTCAACAATCAATATGCCTGGTGCAAAGCATGCCTTTGAGTCCGCATTTGAAAACAGTACTACAACAACTTTGGATTTGAACATGATTAAAGAGATTAGAGAGATCCCTTGTCTTATTATTTGGGGAGAAAAAGATAAACTCATTCCAGTAACATTTGCAGGAAAATTTAAGGAAATACTTGACAACGCTACAATACTGATAATTAGGGACGCTGGACATTCACCATTTATCGAAAAACCAGCGATTGTGTACCAAGTATTATTGGATTTTCTTGTTACTGAACAATAGTAGTATACATTACAAATTTAGAT
>JAKDMR010000157.1 GCA_030452275.1 Candidatus Nitrosocosmicus sp.
TCCAAATTAATTTATCTACTCATAATTTTCAATATTTGCAAGTTAATCTAAAAAATGTGGTAAAAAATTCGATGAATTTATGATATAATTTATGAATTGTTAATTTTTCTATAAAAATATTATATGTAAATCTTAAAAACAACCCCATAGTAATACTTTATAATGAATTTTATTAAATATGCAGCAGGGATGTTCGTTTTTGCAGGAATTATCTCTTTAATAGCCGGTAGCGGTGGAAATTATTTCGCACAATCTGTAAATGCTCAATCTTTAGGTGACCAAGTTGGTGACAGTATAGGAGGAGTATTAGATGAAGCTGGCGAAGCAGCTGGTAATGCAACAGAGACATTAAGTGAGGTTGGTAGTAATGCAACAGAGACTGTAGGTGGCGCAGCAAATGAAACTGGCGAAGCAGCTGGTAATGCAACAGAAGGCGCAAGCCAAGCAGTAAACGATACAGCAAGTGAGGTTGGACAAGCTGCAGACAATGCTACGACTAGCGGAAATAGTACAAACACAACAGAATCCAATAATCCATTGGATATGCTAATGAATTTGTTCAAGGGACAAAATTAGCCGTCTATCATTACTCTTTTTTGTACTTTCTTTTTTGATTTGTAAAATATTTTATAAATTAACTGAATTTGTATTGTTTCGATCTTAGCGTAAAGATGACATGAATTAGTTAACAATATACATAATTCCTTTATGATTCAGATCAAGGCTAGATTCTAATATTGACATACCCTTATAAGATAAATTCTTAGATGTTGGGTCAGGACTTTGACGGTATCCAAAAACCAGAATCTGTGATATATGCTTTCAATGATAAGAAATAAGAAAATTAGTCTGTGTATTTGATTGAACAAGTTATTTATTGTGGTTCATCACATCGTACCTAATGGAGCTAGTATATGCATATCCTCTATACCGTCCACCATCTGAATCACAATCTTTAATTTTTCAAGTTACATTAGGATGTTCATTTAATAAATGCTCGTTTTGTAATATGTATAGATCAAAGGAGTATTCCGAACGATCTATTGATGAAATTGATGGAGAAATTGATTTGATGGCTAGTTATTATCCAGAGACCAAGCGGATTTTCTTGGCAGATGGTGACGCGTTAAACTTGGAGACTACCAAATTGATTCAGATTCTCTCGAAGATACGAAAAAAATTCATAAATTTGGAAAGAATATCAAGTTACTCGATGCCTAAGAATTTATTGGAAAAATCACATGATGAATTGAAATCCTTAGAAAAAGCAGGTTTAGATATGGTCTATCTAGGCATAGAGAGTGGCAATAATACGGTACTTAAAAAAGTAACAAAAGGGGCAACATCTAAGATGATAGTGGATAGTTGTAGAAAAGCAAAGGATACTGGATTCATCTTATCATGCATGATCATTTTAGGCTTGGGAGGAAAGAATTACTCCCAGGTGCATGCAGCAGATACATCTAAAATAATAAACGAGATAGAACCGGATTATATAGGAGCGCTCACTCTTTATATGGAACCTGCCATTGAGCAGGAGTTTTATACAAAGTTCAAAGAACCATTCATCCCGCTTGACGATCTAGGTGTATTGGATGAATTGAACAGTTTGATTAATGGTATAAGTGTAACTGGAAACGTTATTTTTAGGGCAAATCATGCTTCTAATGTATACTCAATTGGTGGTACATTACCTACAGACAAGCAAGCTATTTTACAGAAAATTGGATACTTAAAAGAGCATCCAGGATTACTGAAACCAAAGACGTTAAGAAGATTCTAGATAAAAGAGTGATTCCGAGTAACTCCGGAAATAAAATATCTTGGCTCACTAGTCGGTCACAAAACAAAAATCCACATTTTGGATTCAGATGAGAACCACTATAATTTACCGCTCAAAAACTTTGAATAGCAAAATACTGAGTTAATCCTACTGGTGCTATTTTATTTGACAAGCCAGTCCATTTTTTTAGTTGCGAAGGAATGACCGCAAGGGATATGAATCTTAATGGTTGTATTCAAGTACCTCTTTCATTAATTAGGTAGGACTGTTTACAATAATGATATTAAGTTGGTTTTCCCCATTTTGAATCATTTTGTTATTCCAAAAAGTCTTGTGATGTAATTTAGCACTCGTTTTCTGTTATATCGATTGGGTCAGTTCGTCGCAGGGTCATCATCGTAACACTCAGACTGGAGCAGCTAATTACTTCATCCCCACATACATCTTTTTTCTGATGGTATTTAGACATCTTTATTCGTTTTTATTACTTTCCTTGAAGCAATTCATAGGATAATCAACTCTTTGTCAAAGGAATGTAAATTAAGCGCATCAAAATCTTGCCCACTTTTTCCATTCTTCCTTTTAACTATGCATAAACTATCCTCTATTCTTACGCCAAATTTATTTTCCAAGTATATGCCAGGTTCTATGGTTATCGTCATATTTTCTCGGATATGGCTTGCTATTTTTGGTCTTATCCACGGCGATTCATGGACCTCCAAACCGATGCCGTGACCCGTTGAATGAATAAAATATTCTCCCAATCCTGCCTCTTGAATTGTATCTCTGCAGGCTGCATCAACCAAAGCGAAATCATCCGTTTCTGATATTCGTCTGATTCCATTTTCCTGAGCAGCTTTTACAATATCATAAATGGTTTTCATCTTCTTGGATATTCTCCCTATTCCAAACGTTCTAGTTGCATCAGAAACATAATGCCCATAACTTAAAGTAATGTCTAGTACTATGAATTCATCGTCCTTGATTATTCTTCTGGATGTCTCCGCATGAGGAAATGAGGCCTGTGGTCCACTTGCAATTATTAGCGGGTTAGAGGTAAATTGATAGAAAGGAAATTTGGCACCCATTTTCATGGCTTCATATACAAGTGTGGCCTGGATTTCTTCCTCGGATCTATTTACTTTAATTTCTTTGGTAGCAACTTCAAATAGTTTATCAATTATGTTAGAAGCTTTCCTTATCTTGTCAATTTCTTGAGCATCCTTTATTTCCCTTAATTTTTCTACTGGCTTATAGTCAACTACTAGATTCCTTTTATTTACTTTTCTACCAAGTTCTTTGATGATATAATGATTATTATTACTATAGAAGACAACATTATTTTCGTTCAACTGCTTAGATAAAGAGTCAGTTAATGTCTTGCCTCTTTCTGATGAAATCACATCGCAATCCTTGGACACTCTCAAAGCACGCGTATACTCTAGTTTTGGGACTATTAGTTTTGACAAAGTCTCTAAAATGACCAAAATACCTTCCCCCCAAAAACCAGTAAAATAGAAAATGTCTTCGGGCTTATCAAGAATCATGGCCACTTTGCAGGGATTTCTTTGTTTTAATATCTGAGTATGTAAGAGTTTGATTAATTTGTGTTGCCTGGTATGATGTTGGTTCAAATACCTCTCCTCATATGAGACCAAAACAAATGAATTACTTATAAATAACGGGTAGACTTCCTGTAATTTTGAAAGTTGCCATGGAATATCTAGTAATGTTGCCAGGACCGACAAATGTTCCCAACAGAGTCATGAATGCTATGTTAGCTCCTATAATTAATCATAGAAGTGAAGATTTCAGAATATTGTATAGATCGATTATCGAAAAAACTCAAAAGCTATTTCAAACACAAAGTGATATAGTGTTATTGTCTTCCTCTGGTACTGGTGCAGTAGAGGCATCCGTAGTAAACCTTATAAAAAAAGATGATAAGGTGGTAATTCCTGTAAACGGTGAATTTAGTACACGATTAGCAGATTTAATTGATAGCTGGGGAGGGAAATCTATTAGAATCGAATCACCATTTGGTGAGAACCCTCCGTATGAAAAATTCGAACAAGTTTTTGACGAGCATAAGGATATCAAAGCATTGTATGCAGTTTACAATGAAACTTCAACTGGAACGACTGTTAGGTATATGGACAAGTTAGGTGACCTATGTTCCAGAAAAGATTGTTTCTTTATCGCAGATTCTGTATCTATATTAGGCGGTGATGAATTGCCCGTAGATAAATGGAATATCGATTTATGCCTCACAGCATCTCAAAAGGCTATAGCTGCTCCTCCTGGAGTTTCTCCAATTTCCATAAGTTTAAAAGCCAAGAAGTACATTCAAGAGAATTCCGCACCGATTCTCTATTTTAACCTCAAAAGATATTTTAAATATTATCAGGAACATTATGAAACACCTTTTACCCCTGCATTACCGTTGTGTTATGCTTATGATGAAGCCCTCAATCTAATATTTGAAGAGGGGTTAGCAAATAGGATTGAGCGACATAGAAGATGTGCCAATGCCTTCTATGAAGGGTTGAGAGCAATGGGATTGACTCCTTACGCGAAACCTGATGCACGCAGTAACGTCGTTATAGCTGTTAATTATTTGCCTGGAATAGACGACAAGAAATTTAGGGATCTCTTGTCTAATGAATTTAAGATTCTAATAGCCGGCGGGTTTGGAAACCTCAAAGGTAAAGTTTTTAGAATAGGATCAATGGGAGAAGTTAATAAATATCATATAGTAAGGACATTATCTGCCATAGAGTCCGCATTGAGAATGATGGACATCGATGTTCCGTCCGGTGCCATCAACAGAGCTATTGCAAAACTATGAGATCATACTTTTTGTTTTATTGTCAAACTTAATATAGGGAAAATTAATAGCGAATTTTATGACATTGGAAAAAGGTTCTCTTATTCTACTCGATTATACTGCTAAGATTAAAGATACTAATGAGATTTTTGAGACAACTAGAGCGGATGATGTTAAAAATAATCCCGACTATGATCCAAATAAAAAATATGAACCGCGTTTGTTAGGAGTAGGTGAAGGATGGGTACTAAAAGGCCTGGATGAAGCATTACTAGAGTCAAGTATCGATACACCATTAAATATTGAAATTCCACCTGAGAAGGCATTTGGTGAACGAGATCCTTCTAAAGTCCGAATGATCCCTTTACGCAAACTAGGTGAAAAAGCAAATGAAGTAAGTATCGGCGATGTAATAGAGTTAGATGATCGAATTGGAATCATCCGTTTTATTGGATCTGGACGAGTTCAAGTTGATTTTAACCACAAATATGCCGGAAGGACGCTCGTATATTCTGCAAATATTGTAAAAAAACTGGATGATGACAATGAAAAAATTTCAAACCTAATTAGGCGACGTTTACCTATAGATTTAACTGAAGTTAATTACGTAAATAAGGAATCTGATCTAGAAATATCTCTTCCTGAAAATACATTCTTGATTGAGGGTATTCAAATTATTAAAAGAGGAATTTCTACAGATATTTTCAAATTTATTCCCTCCTTGAAATCCATAGTATTTTTGGAGAGGTATACTAATTCTGTTTCAACCGCTGAGAAACCCTCGGAAGCAGAAAATACAGATTCTAGTTTAGACAAAGATACTAGTAATAACAAGGATAACAAGGATAACAAGGATAACAAGGATAACAAGGATAACAAGGA
>JAKDMR010000158.1 GCA_030452275.1 Candidatus Nitrosocosmicus sp.
TGATACTCTATGAGACTAGCTTTATTCGTTTGGAATTATGACCCAGCCTCAAATATCTATCAAATACATTATAATTATTGCAGATTCACATTTTTAGTATCTCTTGATGTTTAGTCGGGTTAAAAGTTATATTGTAACAACGGTACGTATGACATTATAGAATGATTGCCATGAACACACATGGTCTTGTAAAATCAACACTATCCACAACAGAGCAAAGTCCTTGAATTGGTCACATATGTAGAATTAATCATCACAGAGCAGTTGAAATTGTCCACAAATGGTTTACCGCATTGGAATAATTAAATTCTGATAGCTTCTTGAATTTTCGCAGTATCTGTAAATTGTTTGAACTGTAGGATCTTGTTGTCTTTTATTAGATATATATGGCAAAATGGAACTGAAATTTCCTAAATAGTTTTGATTCTCCATTGTAGTTGCCTATAACGACTACTTTATCGTCAGCACCAAGAAATTCAGTTGGTTGAGCATGGAACTCTAAAAGTCGATAACATTTTTGGAAAATAGTCCTCAAAAACAGATAAAAGTCCAATATATCATCCTCATTTTGGTATTCCTATCATTGTAGGCCATTCCACCTCTTGGCAAAAATTACGATCGTCTTGATTTTCATTTTTGAAAGAATCATAGAACTCTAATCAATTTACAGTTATTGTTTATTTAAGAATTCTAAGAGCATTGTCAAGATTGCTCTATTTCTTATGGTAATTATTGCTGTTGTCCCTTCATTTTTTTAATCCAAGGCACTTGAATCAAGAATTCAAGCTTTTTAATAGTAAGAATGAAGCACTCATGGCTTTAATCGGTTGATTGAATATGGTTTTAAAATGATTCAAAAAGAAAATTTATTATGGAATACCTTCTACTAACTAATCAATGTTAAAGGAAATTACTATCATTTTTTCGTTATTGATGGTTGCCTCATTCGCGGACCCTTTCAACGAATTCAAAAATAGTGCAAGAGGACAGGTAAATGGTACTGCGGATAATCAGAATAGCAGTAATCCACAAGGTGGAAAAGTGTTTATTCCAGTGAAAGATTTAGCGATCTCCATGTCCTCGCAAGGTATGGTCGAAGTAGACGGTGCAGTAAGGAATAACAACACATTTGAAATGCATGATATTGAAATTACAGGTGAATTCTTTGATAAAGATGGGACTAGTTTGGGCACATTTAATGAATATGTTACACAACCATCTTTCTTATTAAAGCCAAACGAGAAGCATGCTTTTACCTTGTTTGAAGTCGTTTCACATTACAGATTAGCGACTACTAACATTACTGCATTTGGAGATCCAGTTAATTAATTTATTTTTTTAACCCAATTAATTTTTATTTAGAAAATCAGTTAATTAGACTTAAGGATTAAGCTGGATTCAGAGGTCCTGTGAGATAGTTGAAATTTACATTATGTAGGACTAGAAGTAGTGGTTTACTACATAAAGAAATTTCATTAATATTCAAAATATTGAGACTCGGTATGATCAAGTTTTTGTTCATACCGATCTTAATAATCCGACATAATTCATTTATTTGCGTTGAATAAATTGGATTAATTTATTAGTTTCTCATCCAATTAAAGGTTATACAAATATTTAATATTCATCAAGTATCTTCATGATATGCATCATTTAGGCTTGATGCTTACATCCAGGTGAGTTGAAATACACTCGTCTGGATCCAAATTATTTTGATTCGTTTAAACCCCAGTCGGAACTAATTATTGTTTCTCTTGATAGTATCAACTGTTGACAATTGGACTATATACATTATTATAGCTAAAGCAATACGTATGTTTGTTGAAATTTGGTTGAAAATCTAGCAGATAACACGATTACTTGATAAGTTTAATTCTCTTTACTAGGTTTGAAGGTGATTATATTTCATAGTAACATAATAGTACCGACATGAAAAAGGTTTTAGAAAAATATTAAAAATAGACAGAGATGTGAGAGAATATTCACGGGCAATTGCAATGCAATTGGGAAAAAAGAAATTTTAGCATATTAAAATTTACCAAACTTGCTTGCTAGATTGGTGAATGAAAAAATAATTAGTGTTACAGTCTACAAAGATAGATTCTCAAGCCATTCTTTTGCGTCTAATATGTCTTTATCTGTAAGATTATGCCCGGCTTGTTGCAATTTTAGAGTTGTATTTGATCCTGTATCCTGAAATAGTCGTAAAAGACCCTCTACTTGTTCTTTTGGTACTATCGGATCCGCTAACCCTGCGGACAATAATACACGTTTGCCAGATAGATCAGGTAAATTATCTGGGATGAATGGAATCATTGCTCTAAATAGGATCGCACCTTTTATAATTTCAGGATAGGATAGAAGAAGGCTTGCAGCAATGTTTGCTCCATTAGAGAAACCAATTGCAATTGTTTTATTCAAATCGAATGAGTATGTTATAGAGGCTTCTTTAACAAATTTGGCTAGCTCTTGTGATCTAAATTTTAGATCCTCTAAATCAAAAATTCCTTCAGATGATCTCACAAAAAAACGAGACATGCCATTCTCTAGTACTTTTCCTCGAGGACTTAGCAAAGCCGCGTTTGAAGATAACATTTGACCAACCGGTATCAGATCATCCTCATTTCCACCAGTACCATGAAGCAATAGAAGGGTCATGGTAGGTTTTTTCCTTTCTTTAGACTCGCCATATTCATCTTTGTATGCAGGTTTAAACCTATGAATAAATTCAAGTTTCATCTGCTTGTTGTTATTGTTTGTATTCATGTCTTGTAGTCACCAGTAATTTTTAAACATTTAATGATTTAGTTCCTTTCTGATGGTAGACGTACAGGCGTCAAGGTTTTTTGAATGTCTTTACGCGCTGATTCCAGCCACGGAGGAAGCACAAGATGACTCCCAAGTTCTTTCCGTTTCTCATCAACAGTAAATCCTGGAGGATTAGTAGCAATCTCAAATAATATACCACCTGGTTCCCGGAAATATACAGAATGAAAATAATATCGATATATTACAAGGGTTGCATTTAATCCTGCCTTGATTATATTATCACGTAAATGCTCCTGTTGTTTGAAAGTTGGAGTGCGCAATGCCACATGATGAACTGATCCAATTCCTATTGATGCCTGTTGAGCATTTGGTAGGCAGAGAATGTCTACAATATGAGCCCCAACTATTCCCTCTTCTTCTTTTATGATATTTGTGTTAGAGGTTTCATGAATCTCATAGCGGAAGCGATTATTATCCTGTTTTGTGCGTAAGAAGCCTAATTCATTTCTCAAGATTGTATCGGTACGTTCGTAACCCTCGACCGACAAAGTTATGGAGTAAAAGCCTCTTATTGCGTATTTAACCGGAATAGGACCATCGGACGCATTGAGGGTGTTGTATATTGCAGATTCATGTGCTACAAGATCCACCTCCAATCCATCCGAATCCTTAAAAGAAAGAATCTGTTCGTCGTTGTCAAATCGTCCGTACGGTCCTTGAAAATCTATTTTTTTATCCTTGAGCCGTGCCATCCAATAGTCTATGGAATCTGACGAAATGAGAAATGAAATTGTACTAACTTCTCCAGTGCCCCTGCACCCTGTTGGTATTTTGGGTCAATGAAAAAATGTAAGTATTGTCCCTGGACGACCAACCTCATCACCGAAATAAAGATGATAGGACGTCGGATCATCTTGGTTTACCGTTAACTTTACAAGGCGAAGTCCCAAATCATTAGAATAAAAATCAATATTTTTTTGAGGATCTTTTGTTATAACAGTAACATGATGTATTCCAAAAATATTTCTATTCATACATTTTTACTACTCTTATCCTTCTCTTTCCATTCTTTAAAAGATATACGGGGTAAATTAAACAAATCAGTAGTTCGGGTATAAACACCGTTCTTATGCATCCTGCCGACCGGTGAAAGTAGGCCGGTATGAGCTATTTGATTTTCTTGGTATAAAAATTCTTTCTTTATATGTAAATAAACAATTTCCCCCAACACTATGCGAGTGTTTCCAATTTCAACTGTACTTGCTAGGCGGCATTCAAGGTTAGCTGGTGACTCTGCAATCCTTGGAGGTTTCACCTTTATAGATGGTAACTTGGTTAACCCGGCAATTTCGGATTCGTCAACTTCTGGTGGAAAATCAATGGATGTCATGTTCACTTGCTCTAAAATCCTTTCGTTTACAATATTTATTACAAACTCCTTTGTATTTTGGATATTAAGCCCAGAATCTTTCAAATCATCCTTCCGAGTTTCATCTTTCCCAATACCGATAGCTACGATGGGAGGATCATTGCCCATCAAATTAAAAAATGAAAAAGGGGCCGCGTTTGGGATCCCTTTGTCGCTTAATGTTGAAATGAAGGCAATCGGTCTCGGCGTTATTAGAGAAATCAATAGAGCATATCGAAGGTGTGTCTTCATCGTAGAGACATCAAATTCCATGGTATCCATTTATTGTATATTCCCGTTACTTTTTATATTCTCATGGTCTGTAAAAGCCCTTGCCACGATATTTTTTTCATAGCATGTATCTAAAGGGAATTGAAAGAGTCTGAAGAAAAAATAAATGACTGGCCGGTCTAATCCCTTACGATTCATCGTAGTCTAATGTCGATTTTAGCCAATTGATAAAGGCCTCGACATGAAATATTGATAATATCAAATAATTTTGAACTAAACAAAACTAGCAAATGGTTATTGTTTTAGAAAAATATGAAGAAAATAAGTTATTGGATGTCTGGAGTGTGATTCATGTTCTACTCTATTTTGATTTCCTTACCTGCAGGTTTAGTAACTTTCTTTTTGTCAAAGGTTATTTCCAATATGCCATTGTTATATGCAGACCTTGCGGTCTCAATTTCTGCTTGCTCCGGAAGTTCTATATTTTTATGGTATTTTCTTTGAGCATCCTTTGATGTTGTTACTTCAACTTGAGAGTCATATGCCTTTATTTTTATGTCTTCTTTTCTGATACCCGGCATTTCAACCACTACTTTGACTTCTTTATCAGTCATATTTACATCAACTAATGGCTCTCTTTCTGCAGATAATTGGGAGAGATTATCTGATTGTGTTCTTATTTTTTTTACAGCGTTATCACCCAAAGATTTGATATTTCCAAATTCCCTTACTTGAGGTTTACCATCGGGTCCAATAGTCATTGAATATCCGTATACTATTGGTCCTACCTCTCTAACCTTGCCACCTTCTTTAGTTTCATACTCTCTTACAAGCTCCTTTGGGGCGTTATTTGAGATATTGTTAAATACATCAAACATTCGGTTCATTTCTTCATGGATACTTTCAAAATCGCTGAACGCATCTCTATCAAATAATCCTAATCCTCTTCCTCTTCCTCTTCCCAAACCGGTCTCAAAGAATCTGCTAATCCAATCGCGTGGTATAATGTCCTTATTGCTCATTTATAATATACACCTAATATATGTAATACACATTACAATATATATAGTTTTCTTACAT
>JAKDMR010000159.1 GCA_030452275.1 Candidatus Nitrosocosmicus sp.
ATAATAAATAAATCGCTTTTTTGACCAACTCCTTGGGCTCGTTCGCTTCTTTTCTTAGATTAAGAAAGTGCAACTATATGGTCAAGATCTAAATATGGATCATAATCATTGGTTATAAATGTCGATATTGCATGTATATCGCCGATACCTATTGCGCAATATCCTATATTATCATATACCATACTAGCACCCGGATTATTTATTCGATAAACATGTGCACCACTGTTGTCCACTCCAGTAACTAGCAATACAAGACCATAATCGTAAGTTGCAATTGCCTCAAATATTTGATCAACCATTTCCTTTGATAATATTTGATTACGATCAAAAAATTCATGTAATGTTGAAATTCCTATCTTATTGAGAATGTTTTCTTCTATTTTCTTTGATCGGATTTTATTATATGATTTCTTAAGTTTTTCAATAATCTCATGCATTTCATAAGATTGATCTGCGGATAAACTTGTTGAAACATCTTTTAATATATCTGCAAAAGCTAACGAAGATCCAGCTGTGGAAACAACACAGTTTTGAGTGATTTGTACACTTTTCGATAATTTCTGCTCAAATTCTATACTTGGTAAAGAGAGTGTCACCATACGATCAGAAACTACGACCGCATATTCTTTAGATGCATCACCATTCTTACTAATGGCTCCTATACAGACAGTCATAACTATAATTCAAAACCCTTCTGTTTCTTATTTGATAGTGTAAATATTAATTCATCGTTTTTAATTTTAGATTCTATTTCCATACCTTCTTTCCAACCCAGTTTTTCTACTATATCATCAGGAATCGTTATAATATGTTTATAGTGGTTTTTATCTTTATATTTATATGCAAACCTTTTCTGTAGTTTAACCAATACTGGTATTATGGCACCATAGAGTAATAAAGATTACGAGTATTCCATCTGACGCTTTTTTACACTTTAATAAGAAGGTTTGATATGACGAAGACTTGACAGAACCTGAAAAAGAAATATACAAATAATTGTCTTTTTTCCTGATTCTTTGTTTAGCTGATATCGCTTAGACTATAGAATATGACAAATTAAAATGGCACGACAAAAACCAAGGACCAGATCTTTTTTTGCCTATGAAATTCTTTCCAGCAGATAGAAAAGAACGTTTGGTCCTTTTGTTGTTTTACCTTTGTACCAATGGCCTTTTAAGGGACATTTGAGTATTATTTTATAAATTGCTTAAGAAAGATAGAGATTTTAGAGAAACTCTTGCACATTTTTTAAGCAAAAAAACCAGTTTGTTTTTGTTTTTATCGATTGCGGTTGCAAGTATAGCCTTATATCCTTTAGTTATACCTCACCTTTCTCACCCTTCCATGATTTATCACATTATCATTCACATTATTAGTTTTGACGTGGCCCTTTTTCTAACTACGATTTCGTTTGTTGCCTTCAAGAAGACAAAGAGCAAAAAAATACTCTTGACAGGTATAAGTTTTGGATTTTTGTTATTTGTGGAATTTCTATATTTATTGCAGTCAAGTAGCCTTTTGGGAACATTCTACATACATTTAATAGAGGTAGAATTTCAACATGTATTGTTATTGTTGATGTTAATATTGTTTGCTGCAGGGGTATTGAGGTTGGAAAGAAAATGAATCCAAGCACTGTTCTTAATGAGAACGAAGCAGAGTCAAATGGAGACAACAGAAGCACAATACTTAAAATTATCAACTCCTTTCCAGGGATTAGGTATAGAGATATTCTAAGAATAACAAATCTTAATAACGGCACTCTATCTTATCATTTGTCAATTCTTGAAAAAAGATCAATAATAAAAATTGGTCGAACAGAAAATAGTAACATTACTAGATACTTTCCAGCCTCGACACCGTCGGATGAAACCCTAATACTAAATTACCTGAAAATAAAAACCACCAAAAATATAATTTTGATGCTAACTGAAACCGACGGTGTTTCCTTTAATGAGATTGTAAATCATATCAAAAAGGCACCGTCTACTACCTCATGGAATCTAAAAAGATTAGTCGATTCAAACTTAGTTGAGAGAAAAAGAGGCAAAGACGTTTCATTATTTTTTCTTCATAATAAAGGATTGGTTAAGAAGCTTGTGGACCAAAATAATAAAACCTTACTTGATAGAAGTATTGATAACTACATATCAATTATAGACGAGTTATAAGAAAAGCATTATACATAGTTTAGTGCTGAGAGAGGATTAGGACTTTATTCTCTTCTCCCTCTTCTCACTCCCCAATAGAACATGATATCGTACTAATTGCAACTGCCGATCTACAAATTGAGGAAATCGTAATTAAAAGACAACAATAATATCTTTACAATACTTTACCTTTTACTTAATTCAAAATGCATCACTCAACCAGTGACCCAGATAAGGTCCATGAAAACAAAGATAAATTAGAGTATCTTTTTGAGCTACAAAAGTCTTTGATAACTCAAGATTACGACAGTACAAAAATTAAAGGTTCTGAAAAGATTTCTGAAGAAAATAGCCCTGAAAATAAAATGAAGAAACTGTATGAAATGAAAGAACCATTTTCAGGTTATAGAATATTTATGATTTCGTCCGCTTTAGTGCACGAAGCCATAGAACTTCAGAGGGAAACAAATTGGAAATGGTGGAAGAAGGATAAAACCATAGATAATGAAAAACTTCAAGAGGAAATTATAGACTTGTGGCATTTCTTAATACAAATATCAATTGAAGTCGGCTTTGAGCCACAAACACTGATATCAAAATACATGGAAAAAAACAAAGAGAATACTGGGAGACAGTTAAGAGGTTACTAAGAACAAAAACCACAACCCAAATCGAGAGGGCCAAACTTTCTTATGGTTACCCTAAAATTTCTATTTCATCGTATTGGTCCCTAACTGCCAAAACAAATAGATCTTCCTCAAATATTAATAGCCAATCACTTGTTCCTATAATAGGTAATTTCCTCACCAATGTTTTTCCATCCTTTAGTGTGGCTCGGACATAAGCATAAGGAGGTAGCTCTGCGTCCTTGTTTTTTACTCTAATAAGATCGCTTTGCAGTTTGATACCTCTAGTTCCCGGTTGGAGGTTTAGTTTTCTAATATTGCCATCCCTATCTTCTATTTTTGATGTTACATAACTTTGACCTATCTCAAAATCCAAACTAAACGATATTTTGATTGCGCAAGAATTACTTTGTGGAATTTCATTTTGCATGAGTTCAGATTCTTCATCAAAATAGAGGGCATCTTTCAATAAATTATGATCACAGTTTATTATTTAATAAAACTTTTCATAATTTATTGGGATTTAAAGATTTCTTTATTTGGCAATAGTTAATTGCTAGAAAATATTATTGCTGCTTTAACCTCAATTCTACACAAATATTCATTATTTATTCCTTTTTTCTCTCAATTGCAACGGTTCTTTGCTCTTGCCAATCTTAATATGACATGAGATACAAGTACATATTGTATATAGAGGGCATGCAATATTCCAATATACCTGACGAAGATATGGTTATAAAGAACGTAACTTTTCAAGATATTCCAAAAATAATTGAATTACAAAAGAAATCGTTTCCGTCCATGTTAGAAGAAGGCAGTGTTTGGGGGGAGAGGCATCTTCGGAGTCACGTAGAAATATTTCCAGAAGGTCAATTCTGTGTTGTGTTAAGGAACAAAATTATAGGTTCATCAAGTAGTCTAATAGTAAAGCTATCTTCCGAATATGAAGTCCATACGTTTAGTCAGGTGACTGGCAATAGCCTATTTACCACCCATGACCCTAATGGCGATTCGTTGTATGGCGCTGACATTTCTGTTCACCCGGAATTTCGTAGATTGGGGATTGCAACTCTGCTATACAAAGCAAGAAAGGATCTTGCTATAAAATATAATTTGAGACGAATAATAGCAGGCGGTAGATTGATAAACTACTCCAATTATGCTGAGAAATTCTCCCCAGAAGAATACGTAAAACTAGTTATAAATGAACAGATTTCCGATCAGGTGTTGACATTTCAATTGAAAAATGATTTCAAATTCATAAATATTCTTCCAAATTACATCAAGGATTCAAGATCTCTAAACTATGCAACATTTATTGAATGGGTAAATCCATATTATAAAAAGTGACCCAAACCATCATAGATTGCCATGTCCACATTAATGGCTACGAGAGTTTAAAAAATTTACCTCTCAAAGACAGAATAGAATCACTTTCAAACACAATGCAGTCAAACAACGTAGACCAGGCTATTATTATTTCATCATACAAGATCAATGAAGAAAGACCCGCCACTGGAGAAATATTATCTTCCATTGAAAAGCATGAAGAAATAAAGGTAGTGGCAGGATACTCAATTAGCAATCATGATGAAAATAGTATTAAAGAATACGAAGAATATCTTAAGAATGGTAAAATAAAAGGTTTGAAGATTTATCCTGGGTACGAGCATTACTATCCATATGATCCAAAATATCAGAAAATTATTGATTTGTGTATAGAGTATGATGTTCCTCTAATGATACATACCGGAGATACATATACACCTAAGGGGAAAGTCAGATTTGCTCATCCTATAAATGTTGACGATGTTGCAGTTGATAATCCAGAACTAAAGATTATAATTTGTCACTTGGGAAATCCATGGTTTTTAGATTGTCAGGAAATAATTTATAAAAACAAAAATGTTTATGCAGATATTTCTGGATTGGTTTTGGGGGACTTTACAGAATTCTATGAGAAATACTTGGTAGGCAAGATTACTGATTTTCTCAACTATGCAGGAGAACCAAAATATTTGTTATACGGGACTGATTGGCCCATATCGAGTATGAAATCTTATTTGAATTTTGTATCTAAATTAGACCTTAATCAACAGGAACGGGATTTGATCATGTTTAAGAATTCACAAAGGTTATTTAAATTGTGATCTAGGAATACTAGCTACTGTCGGCGACAGTACCAAGATAAAAAACCACAGTCATTGGTTAGATATTTAGAATGGTAAACATATATAATTAGAAGATGTCGCGATGTTTTGACTTTGCTCAAATTATACCAGTCACTAGGTTTTTCCATTAGAGTGTTGTGGAAATATCATATAGTAAGTATCGATCAAGATTTTTTTGTTAATTCGATTTTCACTATTTACTAATTAGAAAGAGCCACACGGTTTTTAATGATAGATTGTTCTTTAGGTAATCATATTGCCAAACATTTTGCGTGATTGTTGTACACACTTTTTTAATAGGATCCTCTAAAGGAAAAAGTTTCGATAACTGGATGTATATATTTAATAATATGAATACTCTGTAACTGACAATTTCATTCGGATTATTCTAGCAAAGTCTTTGCAGATCTTAAGATTTGGTTATCTCGATAAACCCTGTCGTCTGATTTATCCATTAGACATATCTAGTTGACAACAAATGGAATGAATATTTGCTAGACGACAATACTCGAGTTAGATTGAAAAATACAA
>JAKDMR010000010.1 GCA_030452275.1 Candidatus Nitrosocosmicus sp.
GTTTAGAAATAAAATATTTTTTTATTATCTAATTATCCATAAAATATTTTATCATGAAATTTTGGAATTGCTGTTGTCAATTTTTTTTCTATTGATGAATACCAGTTATGTACATCATTTGTAATTGATGGTTTGACGGTGTTAAGTGCTTCTTCGAAATCGATATTAAAGATCATATCCAAATTTTTGTGAATTGCACTAATTGCTGCAAATCTACAAAGGGCCACTAAATCAGCTCCACTGAATCCTTTGGTTAGCGACGATATCTTGTTCAAATCGACATCAGAAGATATAGGCATGTCAGAGGTAATTTTTAACAAAATATCATATCGAGAAATCTCATCTGGTGGATTGACAAATATTATGAGATCAAACCTTCCGGGCCTAAGTAGCGAAGTATCCAACAGATCGGGTCTGCTAGTTATTCCTATTACTATAACTCCAAAGTTGCCGGAATCATCCATTTCAGACAAGATCTGAGATAAAACTCTTTCATTTCCAGAAACATCATCAGAAGTACGTGGTCGACCGAGAGAATCCAATTCGTCGAAAACAACTATGCAGGGGGAGGAGGATCGTGCTTTCCTAAATATTTCTCTAATAGCCTTTTCCGATTCTCCTACCCATTTTGATAACACTTCTGGCCCGCGAACAAAAATGATGTTCATGGAACCTTCGTTTGCAAAGGATTTAGCTAGTAAGGTCTTACCACATCCAGACGGACCAAATATTAATGCGCCTTTAGCTGGCTTTATGCCCATTTTCAAAAATTTTTCAGGAGATATGATTGGAGATAATAAGTTTTCCTTAAGAAGGCTTTTTTCTTTAACTAGACCTCCGACCTCATCCCATGTTATATTTGTTGGTTCAACGTAAAATTCCCTTAGTGCAGTTGGTATGATTTCCTTCATGGCGTTGATGAAATCATGTTGATTAATTCTTATACTGTTCAAAATTTCAGAAGGCACTTGATTTTGGTTCTCTAAATCAAAATCAGTCAGAGTTCTTCTTATAGATTTCATCGCAGCTTCTCGGGACAGAGCCTTGATGTCTGCACCAGTATATCCATTTAGTAATTTTGCCAAGTCTCTTAGCTGGATGTCTGAATCAAGCGGCATTTCATGAGTATGGATTTTTAATATTTCGAATCTTCCATCCACATTATGAATTCCTATTTCTATTTCACGATCAAATCTTCCGGGCCTTCTCAAAGCGGGGTCCAAACTGTCGGGTCTGTTCGTAGCACCTAATACAACCACATTTCCTCGGTCAGACATTCCATCCATTAAAGCTAATAATTGTGCTACAACCCTTTTTTCCACATCACCAAACGTATCTTCTCTTTTAGGCGCAATGGCATCAATTTCATCAATGAAAATAATACTAGGAGCTGATTCTTTGGCTTTCTGAAAAATCTCTCTTAGTTTGCTTTCTGTTTCTCCATAATACTTGTTCACAATTTCTGGCCCATTAATGATATAAAAATTTGCTTTTGATTCAGCTGCCAATGCTTTGGCAATGAGGGTTTTTCCGCATCCTGGAGGACCAAAAAGGAGAATACCTTTATGAGGTTCGATTCCTATTTTTGAAAATACTTCTGGATGCCTGAGTGGAAGCTCCACTATTTCTCTCAAACGTGTGATTTGATTTTTCAAGCCACCAATTTGCTCGTAAGTTACGTGGTAACTATCATGATAAAGTTTTTCCATGCCTGTTTTGATCCCTATTTTAGTAAACTTAGTAATTTTTACCACTTCTCTTGGGGTTGTGCTGTGTACTTTAAACTCCAAAGAGGTCCCCAAAAAATTTAGGGTGAATTGTTCGCCTTTAGTCACAGGATAACCTTCAAATCGGTTGTTTAGATACAAATTAAATTCATCTGAAAAATTCTTGGAAGTATTGCACGACAATATTATTCTATCAGCAGGTCTTGGATCAGTCTTTTTGACCAACACGTAGTCATTCAGGCTGATGCCTGCATTTTGTCGAGTCTGACCATCAATATGAATACAATTGTTTTTTTTGGCCTTATCCTCAAAACTAAAAACAGATACAGCTGTTATTTTCTTCCCGGCAATCTCTACTATATCACCGTCAGAAACCCCCAATTTCTCCATCGAAATACGATCGAGAATCGCTTTTTTCTTTCCCACATCCTTAATCCGACACTCGGCAACTTTCATCTTAATAGTTGTTGCTTTGTGAGGACCACTGAGAGATTTATCTTTTTTTTTCAAATGAATCCAGATGCTAATTATTCGATATTATTTCATCTTTACAGATTGTCGGCTAATATTGATGACTTGAATTTCTCCTGCTCCCTCTATTTTTTTTATAGATTCTTCTAGTTTTTCCATCTCTCCTTCAGCATCATCTAGTAAGAAATCACCCAAAAGAGCATTTAAGCCAAATGCTATTGGCTCTTTAGCGTGTGCCTTCAATTCCATACCATCAGGAACATTTGATTTCAGAACATTTGCGAATGAATCCATATCAGTTTCTGAATCTGCTGGCAAAATTTTGATCCGTGCAACAAGTCTATTCATTTTAACTACGGTCCCTCGAATCCACACCCTACGCACTTGTAAGGCCTGGCAAATTCTCTACAGCTCTGACATCTCCATATTATAACATACCCACAATTTGGACAATAAAATCTTACACATGCATCGTTGGGCATGATGGGCCTGTTACAAGAGGTACAAACAGGTAATTGTAACTGCTTTGACATGTTATCTAAAGCCCTGCAAACCGCATTTATATCTTGCTTAGATCCCTAACTACTTTTCGATATTCATTTCCCATGAGAGTATGCATCAAATTTATGGTCATACGAGTATTCAAGAAGCGTTTAAGAGCAAATGAATGAAAATCAAAATCACCTGTAGAAGAGATCTTTTCTATGGTATTTTTTGATATATCAGAAAATATCTTGTCCAAGGCCTTATTGTCTAGCCGTTCAAGTACTCGCCTAAATAAGAGCAACTTATCAAACTCACTTCCAAATCGGGACAACCAATCATTCTCATATTGATCCAATGACGGAGAATCACTGTCTTCCAAAATAGATTTGGATATTGCACGGCCAGCATAAATTCCTCCCATTCCTCCCGTATATATCCCACCTGCAGTCGTGGGTTTGGTCTGCCCTGCAGCATCCCCTACAATAACCGTTTTACCTTTGAAAAATGGCTTGACATATCCACTAATCCATATAGGAGCATAAATCTTTCTCACGATTGAATATGGTTTGCCTTGGGTTTCCAAGAATCGTTCAATAGATAAATTAGGATTTATGTTCTTACCTGCAATACCTACCTTTCCTTTTCCTTCTCCAGTTGGAATTATCCAGGCAAAAAAGCCGGGGTATAGATCAGCATCAAAATTAACTTCAATGGTGTCTCTCATTATCCATGGGGCATAGACTTCAAACTGTCCCGATGGAATTATGTTCCTCTTGCCTTTATTTACTAATGTTCCAACCCCCCGTGCATCAACAAAAAATTTGCTATCAAAAACCTTTCCCCCTTGGATCTTAACCTTGAATTGATTCTCTTCAAAATTAACTGAAATAATAGAGCTCCTGGTGTTGATCTCAGCACCATCTTTCTGAGCTTGTAATGCTATCTCCTTATCAAAAGATCTCCTATCTATAATTATAACCCTTTGATTTTCAGAATTTATGTCAAAAGAGCTATTCGGAGTACGAATTATGGCGTTCTTTATTTCATTATCTACTGTTTTCAACCTAGGGATTATTCCGAGACTTTCAAGAGCCTTTTGGCTGACAACTCCCCCACAATGTTCTGGGGTACCAATTTCGTGATCTTCCTCTAGAACTAGGACTTTAAGTCCTCTAGACGACATTTCACGAGCCGCCAAAAGTCCAGATACACTTCCACCCCCGACTATGGCATCATAAAGATCTGCTTTTAATGCTGAAGTCAAAATTTATGAATGATATTAGCTTTACAATTATTTATTCTATGGAGTAGCATTATTGAAAACCTTCATGATCGTGATTTAAGATTACAAGTTGAATCGGAGGTTGAAAGAGCGTCAGGATTGTAGACCACCCTTAAAAGCTGAGATGAGTTATTTTCTTGAATTAGATTATTATTGTGTTAATTAAAAGGAGATTCATACAAAGTAAAACAAAAAGGTCATAGATGGATAACATCATAAAAACATTTCAATTCTGATAAGCATTATTAGATCGTTCACATACTCGAGTGGAATGATCACTCAAACCCGACAATGAGGATAAAAAGCCGGTTTATCCTCATTAGATTGTAATTATGAAGCTTATTGTAAAATCTCCCGAATATTCAACACTATGTAGTTTATCAATTCCGCAAAATATCTATCCCGGGCATTTCATCTCCAGCTAAAAATCTGAGCGTAGCACCTCCCCCTGTAGACACATGAGTTACCTCCTTCTCAGAAACCCCCGATATCTTCATGGCCTCAAGAGTGTCACCCCCGCCAATCAGAGTCTTTACTCCCCTCCAATATGCCAATGCCATGCTAACAGCAACACTCTTAGTTCCATTAGAAAATATCTCTCTTTCAAAGTACCCCATGGGTCCATTCCAAAAAATTGTACCCATGCCATTATTATGAATTTCAAAACTAAATTTTTGAATTGTCTTATCTCCAATGTCAAACCCTTTCATGTTTTTTGGGATGTCCGCTTCAACAATCTGATATTGACTACTGTTATCAGCATGTGCCACTTTGTGATCTAGCGGCAGGATTATTTTATCACTATGGTCCGCTAATGCTTTAGTGGCCCATGGTAAGTAATCCTCTTCAATAAGCGAATCGCCCACAGAATAACCCTTTGCCTTAAGGAATGTATACGAAGCAGCACCACCTATGAGGACCTTATTAGCTTTAGGTAAAAGGTGATTGAGAGCTCCAATTTTGTCCTTGATTTTCACACCTCCAATTACCAGAGTAAACGGCGTTGAAGGATTTTCTCTCAGAAGGGATAAGTATTGCAGTTCCTGTGCAAGATTGAAACCAGCAATTTTGGTGTCAAAATACTTGGCAGTGCCATAAGTAGAAGAGTGTTTCCTATGGGATGTACTGAAAGCATCATTTACATAAATATCAGCGTAATTTGCAAGTTTTTCAGAAAATAGTGGATCATTTTTTTCCTCTTCAGAATAGAATCTCAAATTTTCGAGTAACAATACGTCACCATTTTTCAAATCATTTACCGTATCCATGGTATCCTTCCCTATACAGTCACCTGAAAAAATGATCTTGGCATTAAAAGAGGATAGCATCTCACCTAGTTTTTTTGACACAGGCCTCAAAGAATATCGTAAATCTTTTCCAGAAGGTCTATCTAAATGGGATGTCAGAATAACTTTGGCGCCTCGTTTTACCAAATATTCTATAGTCGGTATGGCAGATCTTATTCTGTAATCTTCACTAACTGCATCATTTTTAACCTTCACGTTAAAATCAACACGAACAAATACTCTCTTATTAAGATAAAACCGATCGTCAAAATCTGTAATAAATCTTATCTCTCCCATAAAATAGAGAAAAATTATTCGTTATAAAATATTTGTTGTGTATTTTTTGTGTTTAGTAAAAAATAAACCTATCTACTCAAAATTTCGTCACTTTCTTTAAACCCTAGACCCAGTACCCTTTGATGTCTTTTACTTTGGTGATATATCTTTAAGGTGTTTTTTGCGAAAATTATGAAAACGATCATAAAAGCAAATTAACTTCTCCTAATACCTAATGTCTGGTACACACAGGTGTATGTTCCTATTCGGTTGAAATTATATTAGTTCCGGGATTTAGAAAAACCAGTTTAATAGTTACCATGTAATTATGAGGCGTAACCTCCAACAACCCAATATAATTTGTTCTCAGGAACGTAGGAGGGTATCGAGTTAATTCACCTCTAAACTAGTAAATATTTGTAGGAGTTAACCCTGAATTACCATCTGATTTACGTGGATTCCCTTTTAATAGGAGTTATTTTAGTAATAGTTGGACATCCTACTTTGCTTGAAGCCACTTTGAATGCCCTTTTAGCTAATTCCAGGTTTTCCTTCGTAACTTGAGCTTCATATATGGTTCTTCCTCGTTCAACCCGGGCGGCCAAGCCTGTGGCTTTACCGAATGCTCGTCTCATTCCCTCCTGGAGACGATCGGCACCAGCTGTAGCGATCATCTTATTTTCCCTTAAAATTACATGAGGGTACACCCTAAGTCTTGAAAAAAAGCTCATATCACCTGCTTGAGCCATTGTCTTATTGCCGGCTAACCTCGCAGCTTCAAGAGAGTTGTGACGAATTTGGATACGTTCTGTAACAGTTAATTCAAGTAGGAAATCATAATTACCCTTAGCTTGTCCGGATGCAAACCTAGCAATCTTAATTTGAGGTTTACCTTTAATATACTCGCGCCTTACATATGGCATACCACGAATTTCTCTATAATTAACACCTTTCATAACTATTCCTCTCTTTAATAAATAAATGAGGCCGAGGGCTGTGATTTATTTGTTATGTCCTCAGAAACTAATCCCCGCAATGACTCTATAGATTCCGCTCAAACTGGTGGACCTACAGATTTAGATTTGGCACCACCTGACACCGAACCGCCCAATGATGAGAAAATCAGTACTGAAGAAAATATCGACTCTAACTTTATGATAGAGGCAGTTCATTACAAAAATGAAGGAAAAATAGTTGTTCTTGATCCAAAGCAGCAAGATCAGCTGAGAAACAAGGGGTTTGGAGAGGTTTTTAATAAAGAATACTTGTTAAACAGCCTTGAAAGCTTATTTTTGCTTCAAAATAATAAAATCAAGATTTATAGAAACAAAACAGAATATGATTTTTCTACATTCTTGAAGACATTGATAAAAAAAGATAAAAAGATCTTGACGAAGTATCTGATTTTTAGAGATTTGAGAAGTAAAGGATATGTTATAAAAGAAGGATTCGGGTTCGGAACCGATTTTCGAATTTATGAAAGGGGAGAATATAATAAGAAAACGTCAAGATATGTATCCGTTGGATTAAACGAAGGTACTAACATAAAAGCATCGGAATTTGCCGAGTTTATTGAGCAAGTGGAAAATATGGGCAAATCGGTTGTAATAGCAGTCGTAGAGCGGAGAGGGGAAGTAATTTATTACAAGACTTCGAAGATGACTTTTTTTGACAACAAGAAATCCAAAAATTAGTCACATAATTCATTATCTAAATATATAATTCTCTCTTTAAATAGTATAGGTATAGAAATGCCCAGGAATAATGATCCTAAAGGCCAAATCAGAAAAGGAATTTGCAATGAGATATTTGCAGTTGATAATAGTATAAGGTTTGTTGGAATCGTAAATAAAGAAGGCGAAGTTATAGAAGGTGGATTCCGAAAGGGGATCGAGCCATTACTTGACGAGAACGAAGAACAGGATATGTATCTGCAGTCTCTCTCAAATATCAGTTTTTTTCAATCATTCTCAGAAAAATTCGGGCCAGTAGATTACTTGTTGATTAGACAAAAGAAAATCACCATGATAACATTTCCCTATAAAGCTGATATATTATGTTTATCAGTTTCTTCTCAATCTGATATTGACAGAATTAGGGATGAAACTATTAAAATAGTTTCACTTTAAGGTATGTGGCATTACAATAAACTATTAAATAAAGTATTATACCCATCTACCTATAGACTTAGATGGAAAAAGTAGTTTGCGAAATTTGTTTTTATAAAGGAAATAAAATGGAATTTGAGGAAAGTAGTGATTATTGTATAGAATGTGTCTGTGATCATGCTATGTGTCCAAAATGCAAGAAACCTTATCATGCAGCCATAATTACCGAGTAGTGGATATACTAAAGTAGATAATAGGAATAGACTAATAGAATATATTAATAGAATGTTAAAGACAGACGTTGCAAGACGATGATGAATAAGATAGTCCCCCTATTACATTGAATTCATTTCAATTAAAATGAAGAGAATAAACCGGACTTCCGAGTTTTGTGACATATTTTGGGACAAAGCAATCCGATTTATAAGGAGTAAAATAATATCGTTAGATATGAACATTTTGATGATTAAGGTAGTTTGCTTTGATTTACCCCAGTGGAAAATAAGCAAATAATATGGTAGAATAACCACATCGGAAATCGTCACAAATTTAGCCAAATCCAATAGCTAATTTTGGTCTCTGTAAACAAAAGAATTGTTTCGGAATATGGTATAAGAAGTATCGAACTGTAGTTCGTTACTTATGAAATGTTCAAATTATATACTAAATTAATATAATTATTATAATTTTTATTGTAATATTTATATAGCCTAAAAAGACAACATAATTAGATAATTAATGTTTAATGAAGATTCTTGCAGGAGGTGTGGTCTGGGGCTGACTGCAATGTGGAGATGTAATGATTGCTTAGAGACGTCTACCTGGATTTGCAGAAATTGTAATATCTCCATAGATCGCATCCACTTTCACGGATTTGAAGCATCTAATCCTGGTTCAAATAAAGTCCACCTCGAAATTTATACTTCCTAAATATAGTAAAATCCATCAATTTGAATTAGGAGAAAACCATTCAATATTTAATGGACCTCATGAAGATTTCATGATTTCCAGGAGTATAATCTTCCCAAGATACTGAAATGGCTTCGTCTAATGGATTAATTGTAATAGAGGGACATTCTGAAATACCAGAGTTCCAACTCAAATTGTAGATCGAATAATCGCCAGTTTGGTTAAAACTCCTCATAAACAGAAAAATTTCTTTATTGAATGTCGATTCCGAACTCTCGGTCATATCAGTTTCAGGTTCAACAATACTACCCTCAAATGATGTGAACAATTTATCCTGATAAGCGATTGTATCTAAATTGGCCGCATCCAGAATTTGGTTTGCAAATAAAGGAATTTGATCCGTTGTAAAATTATTACCACCATCTGAGCTTTTTGCAGTAAAAAGATTTCCTAATTCATTTACCGCATCCCTCTGCACCCAAGTTATGTATACGTATTTATCAAAAACGGACACCTGTGATTTGCCACTGTCAAAGCTATTATTATAAGCGAATCTGACGGGGCTGCTAAAACTTTTTTCAAGGTCTTCGCTCTTTACGAAATATATTCCAGGCTTAAAACCCATTACTCCCTCTTGCTCTTGAATGACGCTAGGATCGAATCGGTTATCAACGTCCACGTTCCACGAAATATACACATTATATTCATCTGCGAACACTTTAGGATAGGAATTGCTGCTATATTCTGATGGCAAGGTTTCGCTGCCAAAGGATTTACCCTGATCATCACTAGATAGCAAAGCAACCGAAGAATGAGTTGAATTAGATTGTTGCCACACAATGAAGACATGATTATCATTTGAATAAATATCAACGTTAGATGCATTGACATTATCGTTACTTAATGAAAGACTTTCACCAAATGTCTTACCACCGTCCGCACTTGATCGGAGGAAAACTTGCTCATAGCCATTAGAATTGTCCACCCACGCCAAATAGACATTATTTCCTGATGAAGCGATATGGGGATGTTCTGAGAACCCAGAATTATTGCTGAGGTTAAGGGTTTCATCGCTTGAAATATTGTTTAGATTAACGCTTTTAAAAAAAATATCGTAATTTCTATCCAGATGATTGGATGCTAGAGTTTTAAAGTTTGAATCTTGCCAAACTAGGGAAAAGTTAGTTTTATCAACGCTTTGAATCTGTCCATATACAGAATCGTTCTTGTTATTGCTGAGGTTATATAACTTAGAATTATCAACTGGATTTAGTACTTTGGAGAAAACAAGATTACTTTTGTCATTGTTGGAGTAGGGTATAATATTGGATAACGGGATGATCAACAGAAATAGAAATATTGTCAGTGTGCTTTTGAAAAGTGTACTATCCATAATTTTTATCAATAAACTAACTTCTTGGATTATTTTATATATTTTACTTAGGATTCAAATTTCATCAAAAGTTTAATCTTTCCCATCAGGAAGGATTTGTCTTCTTAAAATCTAATGACAAGGAATTGATGCAATATCTTAATCCTGTTGGATTGGGACCATCATCAAATAGATGACCCAAATGGCATCCACATTTTGCACAAACCACTTCCTTTCTAACCATACCGTAATCATAGTCCAATTTTTCTTGAATATTCTCATTTATTGATGGAGCCCAGAAGCTTGGCCAACCTGACTTTGAATCAAATTTACAATTAGAATCAAATAATAAAGAACCACAGCACTTGCATGAATATACACCATTTTCTTTATTGTGCAAAAGGTTACCAGAAAATGGTGGTTCAGTGTCACGATTTACACATACTTCATATTCCTCATCAGTTAATTTTTTTTTAAATTTGATTTAGAATATTCTTCTGACATTTATCAATATAATATTGAGTACATGATTTAAAAATTTAACGATCGAGGAAATCATCTTTATTCTCAAAATCCAATTATTGACAAATGTAATTTTGATTGACATCTAACCTTAATGAGATTCTACTTTTCACAACCCTAGATGTCTATTTAAGAACTTTTTAAAAAAACAATGCAGCTAACAGGGGAAATCATTTCAATACTTTAAATCAACAAAGAGTATGCAAAAATAAAAGTTTTTATTTAATCTCGAGGCACTAACCATTGATTAGAAATAGGTAAACGTAAAGTTTTAAACGAAGCTCACTTGAAGGAATTGGTCATGCCCCAGGAAGGAGAGTTATTTGGAAGAGTAATTAAGTTAGTAGGCGGGGATAATATCATTGTAAAGAGTTCTGACGGAAAAATTAGGACTTGCAGAATTAGAGGAAAGATAAAAAGGAGAATGTGGATACGCGATAATGACTTGGTATTAATCGCACCATGGGATTTTCAATCTGATAAAGCAGACATAATTTGGAGATACATTAGCGCACACGCAGACAAGCTCGAACAAGAAGGGCATCTCGAAGGTTTGAACAGATAGAAATCATATTTTATTACGCTATTGTACCCCGCCACTGACCCACAGCAAAATCATCGTTAGCCTTACACTACGTGTATAACTCATTGCGCACTCTCTGACGGGGATTAATGATTATAAAATTAAACAGCTATTTATCGTTTGACCTTAAGAGTCACAACTGTAAAAAATACCCTCTTTAGCAACAACTCGCTGTTAGTATCCCTAAATTCATAAACCTTCAGACAGCCTCTGAAAATCAGAAACAAGTATAGTAATAAAAACTTACGAAAATTATTTAGAAATCGTATACTATGTAATTTTTGTGTTGAAAAGACAAGGTTACAAATTCTCATACGATGCGAATTTGATCAAGTTGCAAAATCTTAATTACCGCTGATAAATTGAGTTCGAAAATAGTTATCAAGGTACGCAAGTTAAGATTTTCCAAAACTTGAGGATGAATTTCACCAATTTCTCCAATTACTTTATCATTCAGGAAAATTCTTGCAGAATGACCTGGAAGGAAATATTTAGTATCATATCTTGGTGTAGTAATAAACACATTGAAACAATACTTCATAAAAGATTCTAAATTGGATTTAATTTCGGTATAGTCTGTTGTATTATGAGCAATTGAAACACAGAGTGACCAATTTTCTCTGATTTCATTATTTGAGGTAAAGAATGTCTTACCTATTTCAAATAATTTTTGAGGATATTTTTCGTGAATGTTATTAGAAAAGGTATTAATCAAAGAAGGAATTAGACTGCTCCGCAATAACTCAAATTCAGTATTTTTAGAATCGCCTAAAGAAACTAATTTTTTGTCAGATGAGTGATCCCAAAAAAAAACGTCTCTGACCAAGTTTTTTGATATTATGCTGGTATTAATAATTTCCATAAATTCAAGGCCAATTAATACCTCACGCACTTTACCAAATATAAGAGATTGACTATTCTTTCGGCCAGGAAAATAGGAGCTAGTGTATAATGGCCCTAAATTGAAAATACCATAACCAATGACTACCTCTTCACATACGTCTACTTTGTCAAACAAATCTATTCTATAACTAGGTATTAAGCATTCTAGTCTCCCACTACCTTTGTCTATTCCTTCACATCTACTTCTCTGAAGACATTTCAAGATTTCGTCGCGAGTTAATTCGAGACCTAATAGTTCATTAACATAGTCAAAATCCAATTGTATTCGATGAGGTTCTAATATTGGAGTAACAATTTCCCCATAAAAAGGAGAATCGATCACTAAAGAATACAAATCAAATCCCATATCGCTTAATTCGAACGCCAGTATTGAAAGTATATCTTTAGCTGACTTAGAATTCACTGAAGTGACTTCTACGAATAGATTACTAGTTAACAGGTCTACTTTTGTGGTGTTTCCATTTATAATGGGTGGAAATGAGATAACGTTATCCTTTGAGTCGAGTAAAATAGGAACTATGTCAAACTTTTCCAAAATGTAACCATACTCTTTTCCGACTTTAAGATCTGAAATAATATTGTCAAGACTGGATTCTTTTTGTCCATCTAATGGCACAAATTTGGTTTGTTTGGGAACCCCTTTATATGAAAGCGGAAAGGTCAATGCATCATAATTATGTAAACCGATCGACGACTTTTTCCTTTTTCTACCTAATCCATTATGCAAATCCTCTTGCATAGATATCAGTTGTGTTAATTCTTCATGATTAATTGGAATGTCTCGTTTAGCAATTAATCCATAAATAACAGGCCTTACATCTTTCAATCTTTCATCTACTAGTATTAACTTCGAAGACGGAAGAGGATCCTGTTTATTGGGACATCCCAATTCTACATTCAAAATTCCCTTTAGGGCCCTTACAATCCCGTTCTCAGAAGAGAAATCAGGTCGATTAGGATTAAACTCTACTCTAATTTTATCATTAGTTTTATCAATTCCTTCTATATCGAGGCCCAAGTATGGTAATTTTTCAATTATTTCATCTAAAGTCCTTTCAGAAAAGATTCTTGAAAGTAACGATGGTCGAATGTTTACTACAGGCATTTAGGTACACCCTTCAACCAGGTTAAATTATTTGAATATAAATCACGTATATCATCAAGATTAAAGCGTAACATGGCCAATCTTTCAAAACCTCCTCCCCAAGCCAAAACTGGACTTTTTATGCCCAATGGTTTTGTTACCTCAGGTCTAAATATGCCCATACCAAATAATTCTATCCATTTATCAAATTTCTCATTATATACCATTGATTGAAGGGAGGGTTCAGTATAAGGGAAGAAGGTGGGCCAGAATTTGATCCTCTTTATCCCAAGTTTAGAATAGAACTCGGTTTGAATTCCGATTAGTTGTCTCAGGTTGGCATCTTCATTTACATAAATTCCTTCGACTTGATGAAATTCAACAAGATGCTTAAATGTCACTTTTTCGTTTCTGAACACTCGACCTATCAGAAAAACTTTATCTTTCTCCGGCTTCCTTTCAGATAGGTATTGGAGTGTGACTGGAGTAGTGTGAGTCCTCAAAACGTACGGTTTAGAATCTTCAATATTCCAATCATATTGCCAATTCTCCCTATGAATTTTGGACAAATGTTGTAGTAAAGAAGCATTTTTTGGTAGAGGAGAATAGAGATCTGTTTCGGATTTCAGATAAAATGTATCTTGCATTTCCCTTGCTGGATGATCTTGAGGAATAAATAATGCGTCAAAATTCCAAAAACATGACTGAGTCAGGTTTCCTTCAATCTCACTAAAACCCATACTGACTAATATTTCCTTTACTTCATCTATGAAATCGACCAAGGGGTTCTTTTTTCCATAATTTAATAGCGGCAAAGGTGCCTCTACATCAATCTGTTCAAAAATTAGATCTCTCCATTTTCCAGATACCAAAACATCCTGAGTCATTTTTCTAACAACTTTATCGCTGGTTGATAATAATGAATCAACAAGAGGAACACTAGTTTGCGCAATTCTGTATTTTTTATCGACCATCTTCTCGGTAATTAGGACATTATATCGTTTTTTTAGCGATTCATAGGCTTTTTTATCTTCCTTGTCAAAGAATGATTCTAATGCTGGCTCTGTTTTACTTAATTTAGACATTAATTTCTCCTCACCCGAGGCCTCATGTGAATCTGAGAGAATAGTCACCTTATCATCAATTATACTAATCCAGTTATTTTTTTTGCAAAACCGAATCGCTCCAAAAACTTCCTTATCGTTACCTTTAAACTCGCCACTACTTATGATTTCCGACAATTTGTTTACTCCCTTATTTACAATATTGACAAGTTTTCTTTCAGGTAGAACAAAGTGCTCTTTATCTGACACATCGGGATGCAAATAGACTTTGAATTCCGTACTTTCCATGACTTGAAGTAGGTCTTTATACCTCAACCATTCTACCCCTCTACGCAATTGGTCTACTGTCAATTCTGATCTTTTTACAAGGTCAGATTCGGTTATCCAACCACCTTCTACCAATCTAAGCACCGTCAGAAGCTTTCTCTCAATGGGATGCAATGATGAAATCGATCTAGCTGAATTATTTTCAAACTTAGATGTGTCCCTGCCTTCTATTTCATCCTTATCCAATATATCTAGAAAACTTGTGTAAGTATTTTTAAACGTTTAAACTTTGGTTATTTAAAGAATAATCTAAGGATGCCAAGTGAAAAGGAAGGTATTTCATTCGAGAAAAGCAACATGACGCTAGATGCGAGTGACACAAAATTTGATGATGGCTCAGAATCAGATTCAAGTGCTATTAAAGATTTTGTTGTTACTCCTTGGAAAGTAGAGGGAGATGTTGACTACTCTAAGTTGATCGAAAGGTTTGGTACCCATGCAATTGATGACACTTTGTTTGAAAAAATTAAGTATTTTACTGGAGAAATACATCCATTCCTCAAAAATAGATATTTTTTTTCCCATAGGGATTTGGATGTGGTTCTAGATGAGTATAGGAGAGGGAATAAGTTTTATCTATATACAGGAAGAGGTCCCTCCGGCTTGGTTCACCTCGGACATTTGATGCCTTGGCTATTCACAAAATATTTACAAGAAAAATTCGATGTTAACTTAATATTCCAATTGACAGATGATGAAAAGTTTATGTTTAACAGTAATTTGGATATGGAAGCCGTTCAAAAATATACATATGAAAACATACTGGATATTATTTCGATAGGATTTGATCCTAAAAGAACCAAGATAATTGTCGATACCAAGCATATTAAATATTTGTATCCTTTATCTATTGAAATTGCAAAGAAAATCACTTACTCCACAGCAAAAGCGATTTTTGGGTTTTCTAATTCTTCTAACATTGGAATGATAGGGTTTCCGCCTGTTCAGGGAGCGCCTTGCTTCTTACCCTCAATAATCGAGAATAGACCAACCCCTGTGCTTATACCTGCCGCTATTGATCAGGATCCCTACTGGAGGGTGACTAGAGACATAGCAGAAAAATTGGGCTACCCCAAGCCAGCCCAGATCCATAGTAAATTTATCCCAGGTCTTACCAGTGTAGGGAAAATGTCATCATCAAAACCCGAAACTGCGTTATTTACTGTGGACGATCCCGAGATTTTGGAAACTAAAATCAAAAATACATTTACAGGGGGTCAACCAACAGTGGCTCTCCAACGCAAACTAGGAGGAAATGCCAATATATGTCCCGTGTATTGGTATCTGAATTATCTTTTTGATACCGAAAAGGAATCTAGAGAGAGATATAGCGATTGTACGAGTGGCAATTTGCTCTGTGGGGAATGCAAAGGAGACATGATAAAAAAGGTAAAACCATTTATTAAAGATATACAAACAAAGAGAGACAAGGCACAAAATTTGATCAAGGATTTTATGATTGACGGAAAAGAGTTTTTTGAAGATGGTGATAACGGTTTTGATTGACCGCTGATTTTGAATTCAAGTTGAAATATAAATTCATTTGTCAAGATAGCTATGAAGCCGAAAAGTTGACTAGTATTTTTACACTGCAAAAGGATAATACACTTTTTATCAGCAAAATCGTAAAAATAATCGATAACGAGGCCGTTGTTATGCTAAAAGATGGTTCCCATCACAGCGTCATGTTTAAGGATGATATAAATTCTTACAAGCTAGAGCGATTTTTTAAAGAACTTTTGTCGCGAAACGGGAAAGTCACTGAGACGAACTATATAGGAGATGTAGCTTTCATAAGTATAAATGAACCAGGAGCTCAACAGTCCAAATCATAGAAAATTGTTTCACACATAATCCCTATTAAATTCATCTAGGATTAGTTGATAGACTTTCTCAAAATATAAAGCCGTAGAGTAAGACATCAATGGTATAAAATCTCTTAAAACTTCAAGAACCAATGGAACCGAACGCTTTGATAATTTAATATCAAATTTCATCCAAAGGATCCGATCCTGAGTAAATACTATTTTTTCACCTAACTCTTTGTTACAAACTTCCTTGGCCCTGTCCTCGATGCGTTTATACCAATATGCAAGTACCTCCGGATCCAACCCATCGCTAAGATTTGTAATGTTATTGCAATAGTCTAATATTAAATCCTCAATTCCATTCTTCATCTTATGAAGGCAATTTCAAACTAAAAAATTTATCATTAGGTATCAAATTTAATTGATAAAATAAGATTATTTTTTATTCTTTAATATTTTACCAAACTGATCAATCTCGTTTGCTCTGATGCGACTTGACGAAATTGGTAACCCGTCTTGGGCCAATTTCAACCCAACTGAAACGATGTCGATTGCTCGGAGACCCATGCTTGTCCTGATTTTATTAACTCTCTGGCCCTTGTAACTTGTTTCGGTACTAGCTACCATACAATCAACTTTTTCGGAGAACATTAGCGGCCCAAATACATCTTCAAGCTTTGTAATCTCGTAATGAAGGGACCCAACCTCACTGTCAATGATCTTGACTAGATTGTGTTTTCGTACTTCAAATGAATTGTTTATCTTTTTCTTTAATTTTTCTTTTACCAAATTATCTGATGATATGCCTATTATAACGAATTTTCCTATCTCAAAGGACTTTTTTAATAGTTCAACATGCCCCACGTGCAAAATATCAAACGTACCTCCCATGGCTACGCAATCATATTTTTTCAATAGAGATGTCATCTAAAAAAATAATATAAAATTATTGATTTCAATTTTGATCATAGAGTTTGACAAATTTATAAATACCTAATTGAGGATAGATAATTATTGTCATCTACAGTTGCAGAATATATCTGTGAAGATTGTGGTTCTTTACTTATTCATTTGAATCCAACTACACTACAGAGTATTAAAGAGGTTCATTCACAATTATGTCCGATAAAAAGACAAAAAATTCTTGCCAATGCGGAAGCTGAGAAACTAAAGAAAGCATCCATAACAAGGAATTCAAGCATTCCAGTTCAAGCTACCCAAATAGTCAGCGGAGCGCCTCCAAGTGCTGCTTCCATACCTCAACAAGCTGTGGCACCAAGTATGAACGAGAGTGGCGCCGGTTCATCACTTCCACTGACAGGCAGTGGAACTGACTATCAAGCAGCAGAAGGACCTATAGATACCGGCTTTAAGTCAAAGAGACAACCTGCAGGGAAGTTCCAAGGAATTCAAGTATGGGGTCCATATGATGCACCTGGACAACTTGGGATCTGGGGTACTGATGTATGCGTTGATTTTGACATTTGTATTTCAGATGGAGCATGTATTGATGCATGCCCTGTAAATGTTTATGAATGGCTAGATACACCAGGACATCCAGCATCAGAAAGGAAACCATTTATGGCTAGAGAAAAAGATTGTATTTTTTGTTTAGCTTGCGAAAATGTCTGTCCGCCACAGGCGATAAAAATATTTGTGAAATAGCATAGTACGAACCTAAACTATCAGAATTGACTATCTCCTTTGACATATTTGTAAATTCTGTAGTTGAGGTTGTTATTGTACTTCATGACAGAATCCCACTTTGAGTTTCGTTCAGCATAGAGAGCTAGAAAGTATTTCTTTTCGTCGACATCAAGATTATGATAAATGTTTTCGCCTACAACTACTTCTCCAGGAAAAGATAATGATGTTATCTTAGCAGTTATACTAATACTAAACCCTATCAGGTCGATATGAGCGTGAGCAATATTTTTTCCATACAATAGAACAAGTGCATTTCCATATTCGATACCAATCTTCACAGCAATTTCAGGGATGGAATTTTTCCTAAATGCTGGGTTAATTCCGTTTCTCATTACATTCTGTATATATCTTGAGCAATCCAATGAATTTATTATTGCCTTTTTCCTATCATAGTCTGATGGGAATAGACCGATTACAGCGTCTCCCACAAATTTTAACACATATCCCCCAAATTTTTCAATAGATAGACTTACTTCTTGGGAAAAGATTTGGATAATTAGGGCCAAAATTAATGATGGTAAGTCATGAGACATTTGAGTTGAGCCGGCAATATCCACATACATAACCACGACATTTGTTTTGGTATTGACTTTCCTTTGTAGATACTTCCTACATGAATCAGTAGACAGGTCGATAAGCAATCCTTTATTTTCTAGACTATGTGACACCCGGTCTTGAACACTCCTTATGAAATCAAAATCCCCTGATTCAAAATTTTTCATCTAGATCTGAAAATTACTATTCTGCCTAGTTTATTCGTTATGAGTAGTAATACCAAGTGTCAAATCTAATTCTATTCTAATATTTGACCGAAGAACATTAGAAAAGACGATGTAAAACCCAGGTAATAGAATATGAGGTTGACCCTTTGCAGCTTTTGACACTTTTAACTAAAAAGTCAAATAAAATCTAAGTTTACTTCTTATAAAACCAACCATAAGCATAAGAAAACAAAGGTGAATACTTTAAAGCAATATTTACTTTAGATCAATCTTTCTCAGAGTAAATGATGTAATCATACGGAGTCTCAAAATTACTACGAAAAATATTACAGTATTGTAGATATCGACGATTGGTCCATCTCCAAATAAACTCGAAATTACTATGATGAGTTTTAAAACTGCATTGGCACATTCAAATTCTAAAGCAAATAATAGTCCGTTCGTCAATATTGATATTGAAGAAACTTTTGCTTCATTAGTAACATTATCTGAATTAACTCTCGATTGCTTCTTCAAATCATGACAAATGCCGATCCCGGTTGGAAATTTTTTTGAATCAACTTCTAAGAATCTCTGTAATAGTAATATTAGCGATTGTCCCATAGTAATTAAGATGATACTAATTGCGGCAACATCAATAACGTAAATCAAAATAAGTACAAGGCTATCAGATGTTGACATTCGAAAACCCCGTCAGGCTCATCCGAATAATACAATAGTACTGATTTTGATATCTGCCAACGTACTAAATATTATATCATCTTGTTGTGTCTGTCTATCTCCTTTGAAAGTGACCAACTCAAAACGATTCGAATGGTAACAATTACCCCCAAAATCAGTAGTTCTTTTATTCCTGGAATCTGCATCGTCTTAATTATATCGCTTCCTATTTCAAAATCTAAAGCTAGTAAGATACCTCTGGCCAATCGTAATCTAATTGATTCCTTTTCCATTGTTTGTACTTTAATTGGATTTTTAAGGATCTTGGAAAATGAGATTACGGCCATAATAACAGAAATGATGATAACTGAAGCAGCTAGTATATCAATTCCTAAAGTAATCAAGTTAATATAATAGGATCGGATTGACTCGATTGGGATTAGGACATTCAAATCAAGCATCACTTCTTTAACTGGAAAGGGTATCAATTTATTAAGTATTTTATATTCATCTATTTTATGTTAT
>JAKDMR010000160.1 GCA_030452275.1 Candidatus Nitrosocosmicus sp.
TATGAAAGTATAATAATAGGTAACAAGCCGATGTTCGTTAAAATAACTAAAGAATCATTTGAATATGTTGATTACATACAAGATGGTGAATATAGATTTTATCCGATTGATAATATATTAACACATAATCCTATCCCTTATTCTTTTACATCAAAAGAAGAATTAGAACACTATATTATACTGGCAAAAGAGGAAACCTTTTCTTCCATGTTTGAAAAAGTCTTCGACCAATATGGAAAATATGTTAATGCTGAAGAACACTCATTAGTAATATTTGCGGCAGACACAATATACAGTTACTTTCAGAATAGATTTGGAAATACACATTATAACATATTGGTCGGAGAGCCAGGTTCGGGAAAGAATTCGGCACTCCTTGCCTTTAAATTTTTAGGTTACAGAGTTTTTTATGTAACATCCGCTAGTGCGGCCAACTACAATACTTTTTTGGGTGAAATTCAAGAGGGCCAAGGGACTATAGCTGAAGATGAAGCTGACGATATAGGATCATCTTCAGACAAAAAAATATATTAAAAGCTGGATACGCTGCTGGAGGAACTGTTCCTAAAGTAGGTTTTACAAGAGATGGCAAGAGATTCCAGGAATCCTATTTGCCTTTTTGTCATAAATGGTTTGCCATGGAAAAATTACCATACGATAATAATAATAGAGGTATATTTGATCGATCATTTGTCCACTATTTTATGAATGGCGAAGTAAGATATAACATTAAAGAAATATCAAATGACCCCAATTCAGAACTATATAAAGACATGTTACACTTAAGAAAGCTGTTACTCGCCTTTAAACTGGTAAACTATTATCGCAAGTTCCCAGAAATTAAGACAAACTTAAAGGGTAGGGATGCTGAGCTAACTCACTTTCTTTTAAAAATGTTTTCTGAAGGTGAAAATTTTGAAAGTATTCGATCTGCATTATCCAGAGTGATCAACGAGAAGACTGGAAACAAAAGTAATTCGATCGAAGCTAGTATCATAGAGTGTTTAATTCATTTAAGCGAAAATGAGAAAGATAAGAATAAAGAAATCATTCATTTTACAAATGAGGAATTTAATATCAAATTTAAAGAAATTACTGGTGCCCAACACACCGGCCATGATTACCTTGGATCAATATTTGTTTTACCCGATGGGACGAAAGTGGGCAAGTTCGAAATATCAAAATTATTAAAATCAAAGTTTAAAGCTAAAGCCGCTAGAACAAATCATTCTAGAGGATACGATGTTAACAGGAAGGATATTACTCAGATTTCAAAGCAATATGTCATAATAAAAGATATAAAAATTTTTGATAAGGAAGGAAATGAAATACACAAACTAAATTTGGATAAAAACGTGACGGAGGTGACACAAGTGACGGACTTTAAGGGTGCCACCCCGCCTTCCTTAGATCTACAAGATAACCAGGATAGCTATGAAAATGACCATAGTAAAGATATCGCTGATAGGACTAGTGATTACAAGATTAATTCTATAAAATCTATTTATCAACATGACAAGAACGATCTAGATGAAGACAAGTTAATTAAACCTGAAAATACAGAAAACCCTAACAAAAAGGAATCTGAAATAGTAGTTAGGGATTTAGAATTACAAGACGACAAGAATAGAAATGCTCCTACCACCTCTTGAAAAGATGTCACTTGCGTCATTTGCGTCACTGCAATTCCGCTACAATATCCAAGCTTTTTTTGTGAAAGTAGTTATAAAACTAATGTTGTTTTTGACATGTACCTGCACCTTTACAAAAGAGATAGAGAACAATTTATCAGGCTACCCAATAGGAAAAACATAGACAATAAAATAGAATATGTTATCGCCAGAATGAAAGAAGGAACCGTAGAATTCCATGAACCCAGACACTGAAGATGAATGTAGAAGAGATTGATTTCATTTTATCTCATTTCGTAGGCCAAATTCAGTTATTTCCGAGAAAGATGATGACTGATATATCAAAAGGCCAATTTAGTGTTACTACAGTCGAAGGAATTCTTAAAGAATGTAAACAAGCAGATTTTATAAATTGCAGAATCAACGCCTATGCAGAATATACAGAATACAAAGGAATTCTAAGACAGTCACCAGATTTTGTCTTTATTGATTTGGATCTTACGCAATTTGACTATGATAAACGACGACTAAATTCAGCTTTAAAAAAGACCTTAAATAAGATGAAAAAAGTACATGGAAACCCCACCGTATTATGGACAGGCAATGGATATCATATTTATCAGCCGGTTAAAGGTTTGGTATTGGATCAAGAAGTTATATTTTCAAAGAATAATTTTCCAAATCTCTTTTCAGTATCAGGAAAATATTCAGGCTGGTATGTATCGGAAGTTTTTTTAAAATTTTCTGAAATGCTTTTTACAGATAGGAAAGCAGATCCATTACATACCCCGAAATACAAGACCTGTTTAATTCGCATTCCTGGAACCTACAACTCCAAAATTCTCAAGAGCAATCGGAGCAAAGAAGAATCACTTGTGAGAATCATTCAAAGATGGGACGGAAGACATTTGCCCATACAGTTTTTGCTTAAAGAGTTTAGAAGATGGATAGCTCAAGAAGAGATTGACCAAAGGATAAGGAGTGAAAAATTAAAAATAAAGTATGGCCATAGAAGTTATGATTATTCCTCTAACAGGTTTACAATCGCATGGATTGATAAACTTCTTCAAATCCCTATCACGGATCACAGAAAATATTGCTTGTGGAGAATTTTAGTTCCATATCTCTTAAATGTCAAGAAAAAAGGACCAGAAGAAACAACACTGATACTAATTGAATGGTTACAAAGATGTAATCAAGAAAGAAGGCTCGATTTTAATATAAGATCAGTATTAAGAAGCAATATAAGAAGTGATAAGGGTTATATGCCTATTGCCAAAGAAAAGCTGTCAACACTCAATAGGGATTTGTATGCATTCCTTAAAACTACCAAAGTAATAACAGATTAACTAAGTAAAACTCACAATTCACAATTTCTTCAAATTGGATTTAAATCTTATATTAGAACGACAGACAATGTCTATATAAATCTAAAATGATCGTCAGAACTGTCCAATCCTAATTTAATTCCTTTTAGTAGAATCAAAACAGTCTCAAACCATCAACGATTAAGTCTTTTAGACTGACGATCCTATTGACATTTCAGAACATGGATCGTCAATATCGGCCGAGAATGAGGGCAAGCTTTATATTTTTGAATTTTCAACTGTTCTTTCTATTCTTATTAACTAACCTTAATAGTAAAAGGATATTTTATCCTGCACTTTTAATTTTTCAAATAATACTTAAACTTAAATTGAATATTACGGCATTAACATATGATTATTATATTTCAGACGAACATATATTCAGAGGACACTTAGAGGGCTATAGATTAAGATTACAAGTATTATAAGATATTGCTATTACTGTAGTTTATGGTTTCTATTGCGATAGTAGTGTTGAACTGTGAGTAGGGATCAACAAAGGACATTATAATGGAATTCCGGAAGCTTTCAGAGGTAGACGAAGTTAAACAAGTCTGGCCTATATGATATAATAATGAAAGTTTCTGCTAATAGTGTTGATGAATTAAAAGAGACTATAAAAAAACAAATTAAGAAATCAGATAAAATATATTCCTACACAACTATGATTTTGAGGCACACACATAAGGAGAAGGTTTGAATTCCGGAAGTTAAGTCGATAGACAGGGGATCTTTGGAAGATATCCGTAGGTTTGAAAACTGCAAATACTACTAAAAAGTTAAGAAGGATTAAAATCTGATAAACTGGATTGGTTGGTATTGTTTTCATCTCGTTCTAATTCGGTTTTCCAATCTATCTTTGACATATTCATTAAATTCAAAAAATCGTTAACTGATTGAGGACCAAAGCCTGCAAAATGATTATTAAATGCTATTAGTACATCTTGGATACTTGAATTTTCGATTTGCGTTTCTCTAACCTTTTTGACATAACCTAGCATCTCTTTTCTTCTGTCCTTTACTATCTTACCAAAGTCTTTTTCTGATATGCTTCTATCCCCTATGAATCTAAGATAAACCTGATCAGTGGTTATTATCGATGGAGTTTGCAGTTTGTCCCTTATACTCCAAACTAAGGAAATATTATTTTCTTTTAGAAGATCATATACGTTATCATTAAACCATGAAGAGTGTCGAACTTCCAAAGAATATCTGAATCGTTTATCTAGATATCTAACCATGTATTGTAAAGGACCAAAGCCTTTCTTCTCTGAAAGAAAAGGTGGAAGTTGTATTAACAATGTTAGTGTTTTTTCAATCAAAGGCTCTAGCGAGTAAAATAATATTGAGAGAGGTTTAACAACATCTTCTAATTTCTTTTCATGAGTTATTACTTTGGGAAATTTCAATGAAAATTTAAAATCTTCAGGGGTTTTGTCTTTCCATGCTCTAACTGAAGATCTCGAGGGTATATGGTAATATGTAGAATCGACCTCGACGAATTTAAAGAATTTCGAGTAATAGGATAAATAGTCTTTATTTTCCATCTTGGTTGGATAAAAATTACCTTTCCAACCTTCATAACTCCATCCAGAGCAGCCTATATTCAAAGTCAAATTCTATAAAGTAAAAAGATCAAGACAGTAGAAATACTTTCAACGGTATAAAAAAATAGTGTCAAGTATATATCAGATGAAAATTATAGTCTCTCTATCGATCCGGCATATTTTTAATATGTTTCCTAATTCTTGTCCGTGCTTGTTTTGTTTCATAATCAATAGGTCGAATTTCTGACTCTCGGAGTTTCCCATATCTTTTAAATTCTCTACCAAACGCTGTTTGTAATCTATTTAATACCTCATTTCTATCTGCTCCAACAATTAAAGATTCAGTATTGTTAATTGCATCATCATCAAGTATCTCTCTAGTCGGGATTTTAATTATTCCCAAATGAATCTCTATAGGAATAGGATTAAATTCATATCCATCAATTGAATCCGGTTGAAACAAGAATTTGGACAAGCATTAATAAATTGGTAACTGCTTTCAAAGTCCTTTTAAATAAGTAACGTTAAGAAAATGGGGTTTGGATTGCAGTCTTCTATTGTTCAATAATCAAAAAGATTTAGGGGTTAGTTATATCTGGGTTATATAAGATGTCTATAGTACATGTCTTAGTTTCATCTGGGTGAATAACTCCAGCACAATCCTCACTATATATAATGTGGGCAGTGTTATGCCCAATAAAATCATTGTTTGGGGTTGCGACAACAGAATAACTTCCAAAACCTAAAGTAACTAGTGTTGGTCCTGTGGTGGCTGGAAATGTATCGGGAGATTGATTGTTTCCGCTCACATGAATGGTATAAAATGATGAGTCAGCATTGCCTCCATTAATGTTAACTAAGTGAAGTGTCTTGATGCTTGTCATGTTTAATTCACAACATAGTCTTCA
>JAKDMR010000161.1 GCA_030452275.1 Candidatus Nitrosocosmicus sp.
ATAAAATTCTCTAATAAAAAGAAATTAGATGAGTGGAATATACGCGGAAATATAAAATAGTAAAAGGTTATATACTACGAAACGGGTCAAATTATTACGTGCTTAACAACTTAAGAAATAGATTTGATCCTATAATTGAAAAGGTAGGAAGAGGATTTGCAAGTTTAGGTTTTGGACCGAGCTTCTGGACATGGGTAGGGTTAGGTCTTTCAATAATATCAGCTATTATGTTTTCTTTACATTCACCTGCGATTGGAGTGGACTGGTATACTGCTACATTCTTAGGTAGTTTATTCCTCCTTTTTGCAGGCTTCTTTGATGTCGTAGATGGAGCGGTTGCCCGCGTAACAAAAAGAACTTCGGCACTGGGTGGCTACCTTGATTCAGTTTTGGACAAGGTTTCCGAAATAATTATATTCATTGGTATTCTCATAGGCAGTTTTACAAACCCCGTACTTGTTCTAGTGGCTCTTTCACTATCAATGTTGGTTAGTTATACAAGAGCCCGCGGTGAAGGCTTAGGCGTAGACCTCAAAGGAAAAGGTATTGCAGAAAGAGCGGAAAGAATACTTATCGTAGTGATTCTTGGTTTCATACCGTTTCAAGAGAACATATCTGTAGCCCTGTGGATAATTTCGATCTTGTCGGCTGTGACTGTACTTGAGAGATTAAAAGTGGTCTCTACAAAGTTGGGGACCCCTCTTTTCTCAATCCAAACATTCAGAGACATGACTAGTAGACATCATGAACATGAGGTTTCATCTGGTACTATTACTTCCAGACTTAATGAACCACCAACATCATTATCAAAAATCACCAAGAATGTTAATGATTATTTAGATAAGACCGATAGCAAGAAAATGACAAATCCTGATAAACCATCATCATCAACCACAACATCTACAACAACTCCACCTCCACCTCCACCACCAGCTCCAAAGGCTCAATATTTGGATAAAACTGATCCAAACGAAACTGGAAGAAATGTCGCTCACATTATTTTTGATGATGATGGCGAGGATGAGGTTTATAAGAAATTTACAAAGAGCAACACCGCATCCAGCTCAACTAGTGAAACCGATAGTGGTAGTAATGATACGGCATCCAGCTCAACTAGTGAAACCGATAGTGGTAGTAATGATATTACTAAGGATGACAAAAAACCTGAAAATAGTCAATAATAGTCAATAATTGCTATATTTTTTTAAACTAAGAATCAAGTAATATTACCTGAAAGCAAAATATAATGCTTATATGTAAATATATTTCGTTACAGTGATAATAAATTCTAGACTTGTGTCTTAAAAAATTATCTAGCCTAATTTTCCTGAGTTTCGTCTATCGTTTTCCGATCTTACTTTTACTATACCTCTATGTACTGCGCAGGAAACACAATAAAATTTGACATCTGTTGAAGGGGCAATATAAGCACCTTGTGCTTTCAATTCTTTAGCTAGCTGAGGCTCTACTAGGGTGATCCTTCCTGTGATTTTCTTTGCTTTATCTCTGGGTACCATTGCACCACATTGACTGCAATGAACGGTTCCTGAACTTCCCTTTCCACCTTTAGTTCTTCCCCTACTGGTTCTTTTCTTAGGCATCCATTGTTTTTGAAACTATTCCTATCCTTTAAATCTTATGATAACCTTATTATGTTGCTTTAAAATTTTTAAAAAAGAAAGATAAATTCATGAAAATCTGCATTGCTTCGCATGTGGCCCTTGATGAGATAGTAGGTCTAGAGGGTGAAAAGACTGAGAGCCTAGGAGGTCCAGTTTGCTATGGTTCTTTATTAGCAAAACCTTTCAACTTTAATACTTTTGCGGCAACTAGAGTTGGAAACGATATGATAGGAAAATTACAATTGCTGAGAGATTGTAACATATTTTTAACCGAAAATCAAATTGACAAGTCGAATCCTACAACCAAATTTAGATTAATCTTGGATAAAGATGGTGGACGCCAGCTTTACCTTTTGTCAAGTTGTTCGGAGATTGATGTGAATGATTTTGTGGATAGCGATGCAGTGTTATTGAGTCCAATATTTGAGGAAATTTCTCAAGACACACTCCGGAAAGTAGTGAATAATTATGGTGATAGGTTCATAATGATTGATCCTCAAGGTTTTCTTCGTTACAAAAATAGTGAAGGGTTAATCTTAAGCAGGAAAAGTATTGATTTAGATCTCAAGGGTGTGACGGCTATTAAGGCAGATGAGGAGGAATTATCGGCCCTTACCGGAGGTACTACTTCATTTGAAGGAATGGTAAAGCTCCGAGACAAGTATAATCTTGAATTTATAATATCAACAGGTAGTAATAGCATTATTTTTTTGCATAAGAATATTGTTTATACAATAAAGTTTAGAAAAATCGGTAGCCCTGATCATACTGGCCTGGGTGACATTCTCGCCACTGGATTTACCTGCGCTTATTTAAAAGAACGGGACCCGCTTTGGGCCATTTGTTTTGGAGCTGGATCTGTTATCGCTTCGTTGGAATCAAAAATGAGAGGGGTTCAAAAAGTTCCACAGAGGATGAATTCAATCGAAAGGTATGCATCTTATTTCTATAATACTATAAAATTTAAGGTAGTTGGTTAGTTGATGAAAGTGAAATAAAAACAAACTTTATTAAATTACCTTAATCAAACAAAGATTCATTATAATGCGAATTGCTTTGTCAGGATTCACCGGTAAAGATTCAACCATATTAAGTCAAGTGGTAAAAACACTAGATGAATCACACATACAGACACAAATTATGAATAGCTCAAATGAAGATGTTGGTAAGGATGTTGACATGGTATTAGTACCTGGCGGTGACAGGGGTATTCTCAATTATTTTCACAAGACATCAGTGCAGTCAGCTCCTGTTTTGGGCCTTTATGAGTCGAATTCTACCGGATTTCTCGCCCAGATTGATGTCAAAGGCATAGATCTAATAAAGGAATCGCTAAAGTCCGGGAACTACGAAATAAGAGAAGAAGAAAGACTGGCTGTTAAGGTAGATGGGAAAGAAATGGAGCCTGTTCTCAATGATGTGGCAATTTTTTCTAACAAGAGTGCTATCCTGGTGGAACATTTCCTCAGAATAAACAACAAAGATATTTGGCACGATAATAGTGATGGAGTTATTATTGCTACACCTATAGGCTCCACAGCATACGCTATGTCAGCAGGCGGTCCAATTGTTCTCCAAAATTCACACGTTGTTGTCGTGGTTTCAGTCAACTCATTGGATAATACCAGACGCCCACTCATTGTGTCTGATGAAAGTCTTGTAGAGATAGTAGATATAACGTCAAGTCATCATTGTGAAGTAATATTGGATGGAACCTCCCGTGTTAAGATTACAGATAAATTGCAATGTAACAAACATGAATTTCCTGCCAGATTAGTAACGCTTAACAACAATTATTCAGCCACCAGGATAATTGAGAAAAAAGTAAAATACGCTGAAGATCTGCTACGCATGCCACCAAGTGCTAAACTAATTCTCAAAACACTAGAGTATGAAGGTGCCATGACCCAAAAGGATTTAATTAATAAGACAATGTTACCAGAGCGAACAATCAGGTTGTCATTATCTCACCTGTTAAACCGAGGCTATGTAAAAAAGAAAATTTCCCTCAGAGATGCCCGACAAAAAATCTATGAATTAAAGATCTAGTGTTGAATCAAGCAAGACTTTTAGTTGCTTTCTTACTTTCAAGAGTTGTTCTAACAAAATTTTCAAAGGCCGGTTCTGGAAATCCTGGTCGACTGTGAAATTCACCATGGTACTGAATCCCCAGATAAAATCTATGACTGGGTATTTCCAGAATTTCGATCCTTTTTCCTGCATCTGACGATCCAGTAAATTTCATACCGTTTCTTTCTATTAGGTCCATATACTCTTGATTAAATTCATATCTATGCCTATGACGTTTTTGAACCATGGTTTTTTGATATATTTTCGATGCAATAGAACCAGATCCGATTTGAATATTGTGAAGGCCCAATCTCATCGTTCCTCCCATCGCTTTGATTTGTTTTTGCTCGGGCATGTATAGCACTACAGGGTTGTTGGTCTTAGAATTGATTTCTGTTGAATTTGCATCGGATAGTTTACAAACATTTCTTGCAAACTCAACTATCGCTAGTTGAAAGCCAAAACAAATCCCTAAGAAGGGAACATCATTCACCCTTGCAAAATTGCATGAATTGATAATGCCCTCGCTACCCCTACTTCCGAATCCTCCAGGAACCAGAATTCCATCATATTCCTTTAAATATTCAAAAATCCTTAAATTGGTATTTGTATTACGCTTGTTAGTACCCGAGAATTCAATTCTTTCCGAATCTATCCAATCTATATCTATTTCCTTGCTGAATTTAGCACCAGCATGTAGTAACGCCTGGGATACACTTACATAGCTGTCTTTCAAATCTACGTATTTTCCGATTATGCCTATTTTCACACTCCCATTGAATTTGAGGAAGGAGTTGGCAATCTTATTCCATTTCAAGATTCTTGGGGTTAGATTCAAATTCAAACTCTTTGAAATAACTTTCGTAATTCCCTGATCAAATAAAATTTTGGGGACAGAATAAATTGAAGGAGCGTCATGACTAGACATTACGCAATCGGTAGGGATACTAGCAAACAGTGAAATTTTTCTGATAGTTTCCCTCGTTAATGGAGTCCTACATCGCACAGCCAATAAGTCAGGCTGAATGCCTATCCTGCGCAATTCCTGTACGCTATGTTGTGTAGGTTTTGTTTTTTGCTCCCCTACAGCGTCCAGGACGGGGGCTAGGGTTACATGGACAAAGAAAGTATTTGTATACCCATCTTCCAACTCCATCTGCCTTAATGCTTCTAAAAAAGGTAGGCTTTCAATATCTCCAACTGTTCCACCACATTCCACCACTAAAATTTCCAGATTCTCTTCTTGAGATATTTTTCTCAACTGTTTTTTTATTTCATCTGTTACATGTGGTATTATTTGTACGCACTGTCCTAGGTATTTCCCTTGCCTTTCTAGTCCTATCACATTTGAAAAAATTCGCCCTGCAGTCAAATTATGGCTTGATTTTAAACTGATATCAAGAAATCGTTCGTAATTTCCTATATCCATGTCACATTCACCGCCGTCGTCGGTAACGAACACTTCACCGTGAGTCAGAGGATTCATAGTTCCTGCATCATAATTCAGATACGGATCTATTTTTATGCAAGTGACTTTCAACCCGCAAAGTTGTAGTAATTTGGCGATAGATGAAGCTACGATTCCTTTCCCTAGGCCAGACATTACTCCCCCCGTTACAAATATAAATTTTGGAGAATTGGTCATAATCGCTTTATAGAAATTGTAGATTGAATCAATGACAATTAAGTGTTTATTATTATTTAACCGGATTTAATGTTACTATAATGAAAAGTTTTATTATGGTATTCTG
>JAKDMR010000162.1 GCA_030452275.1 Candidatus Nitrosocosmicus sp.
ACCTAGATGTCAAAAAGTATCTGTTTCGATCTACGAACTAATGTTATTGAGTATAGAATAGGCTAGGATTTAAAAAATTATCCATCCTACTTTACTTTATACTGAAAAAGTTTTTTATTCTATAGGAGAAGAAAATACTTTGGCATGAGCTAGAGGCAACTTACTACACACGACCCACATCAACGTATTTCAAATCTCGTTTTTAGTTCCCGACATGCATACTTGACACAATTTAACCAGTATTGGAATATTTCAATTTTAACTGATCAAATTCCTTATTTGCATCGTCATAGCCAAGCTGAAGCAATAATTTTATTGTTTTTGTTGAAAAATCAAAGATCTTATTTGAAATAGTGTGTTCATCATTCTTGCGGTCTATACGAATAATTTCATCTATTTGAAATCTTCCAGCCAGCATATCTGAATACTTTTGAATTCTTGGAAGAAAATTCGGATTTTCAGTCTGTTCGTTTAAAAGTTGGTCAATAATATCTTTCTTAACTCCATTTTCCGTCGATACTTTGATTAGCTTCTTTACTAAGTCCACGTAATCAGATATTAAGACTAGCAGGGTTTCTTCTAGTGAACTCCGATCAGAGAAGGTGATATCATTATTTCTGTTGACTGCTCCATCCCTATCCTGTGGGATTTCCTCTTGTTTCGTTGGGTGAAGGTTGACGATGCAAATACCTAATTTGGGTACATTGTATTCCAGCCCTCTAACTTTGTACCAATACCGTCTATGTTTCAGAACCAATTGCATTAAAGGTGTATTAGTCATAAGACCTCCATCCCAAAAATAACGTATTTCTTTTTTAGGTTCGTTTTCAGATGCTATAGATGTAATACCACTATGATTGTCTTCAACTAGTATTTTACAATAATCAAAGTTGACCGGAAAGGAACCACTAGCGATAACATGATCTGCAGTGATTCCTTTATCATATCTTATAGTATACTTAAACACAGGGTCGTTTCCATCCTTCCTTAGGAATTGCCCATAATCAGTTTTTCGTGAACCATCTTCGGTCGGATAACTATCAAATGTAACAGGGACGCCCTCAGCAACATCGACTGCAACAAGCAATAGTCTTGGTTGATCTGCTTCTTGAGTTGTAGCTAAAGGAAATTTCACAAATCGCTCTAGACTCTTTTTTAATGGTTCGTTACTATATCTATACCACGTGTTGTCTAAATCAAAGAACTTTTGATCAAGGGTAGGCCCATGAGGATTAAAAGCATTTGGTACACCCAAAAAGGCAAATTCCTTAGCTGCATAATATCTTCGGGCAGCCTCTGGAGTTGCACATTTTTTATTGAACTTATGCCAATAATTCCACCAGATTTCAAAGAATGGGTTGTTATCCACCTTTGATTCCTTAGCAAGATAGTACCAAAAGTCAGAGTCTTTCCGGTGATCCTTCATAGGTTTTGTTTTCTACAACTTAACTTACCAATACCGCAGAATTTATGGCACCAATTGATGTCCCAGCAATTATGTCAAAAGTCGATCTTTTCTCTTTCCAATGATCTTTATCCCAATTGGACAGGAATTCATAGATACCCATGTAAGCTCCTGCTTCATAGGCACCCAACGATCCACCTCCTTGCAGTACCAACGCCCTCTGTTTTATCGGAATAGTATTGAGTTTATTGCTCATCCTTAATCTTCTGTTGTTACCATACCCTTTAGGATAAACCTTTAGAGCCAGGTTCATTTCAAATACTCAAACCAAGTCAATAACCCAAGGACTGTTCACCGTGATTTCTAATTTCTAGTGACATAGGAAATCTGTGAGAAAAATTATACGAAGTTTGCCAATGACATCATCATTGCAGGATTAATATAAAATTGCAAAGACACTATAAACAAATCATAAAGAATTGCGATCTGATCTTTGCATGTCCCTGTCTCTGTCTCTGTGAACCATCTAGAGAGAATGAGAACCTTTTAAGTTTCCCAACGAGTAACAATTGTCAGAAAATGAAAACGAAAACAGAAATCATGTACTACAGTTTCTCCCAAAAAACAATGACACGTTTGAGTCAAATATTTCTAGCGAATTATTGAACATGAAATTGCGCATGATTTGTCAATATTGGATATTCTGGCATGAGAAAAAATGCTGTTCTATGGACCCTATTGTTGAGTCTTGAGCTCAGATGAATATACATGAGCTTGCTATTCTATCAGAAAAAAAAGACAGCGAGATTATTTAAAACTAAGTGTGGTAAAGTTGACAATTTTGGCCATATCGCTTATCTTTTTTGGCAAATTTTTCATATTAAGCTGACTAATCTGTCCCTTTCCAATTATCAAATAATTAAACTGAAGGTCCTTTGAAGGGTGCCAATACAAGAGTTGATTTTCTTTGTCCCATATTACCTCACTACTAGTAGTAGCCCAGACAGTAAACTCGGGGGAGTAATGCGACTCAAATGGTATAAAAATGGCAGTTGGTTTTTCGGAAACAACTTTTCCTTCTAAGACAATGGCTGCATACTTTGAATCAATGTCAAAAAATAAAGCGTATGGTTTTGCTGAACTCCGCATAGGGTAGGGACGAGATACTACGTCCATATTCCTTGGACTTCTTTCTGGTCCCAGCATTGAGTAATTCTCTAGGTTCCAATTGTCTTTCAAGTCTTTTGTATTATATAGATCATAATTCCATATGGTCGAATTTAGCAGGTATGCATCTATTTGATCATATTGTAAGTTCAGATACTCTCTGACTTGTTCTCCTTCTTGAAACGCTCCGAATTCTGTAAGAAAAGGAACAAATCTTCTTTCGATAGCCGCATTGTATAACTGACCAAACATTTCAGGAAATTGTTTCTTATACGTGTACATGCTTTCAGGAATTTTTACAAAAGAGCTAGCGACAGCCATTGGATCATAAAAATGAAATGACAAAACACCGTTAGAATTAAAATTTGAAATCGATGATGGATCTTTGGGAAGATATGTAACCAATTTCATTTCTACTGTTTTCTTATCAGCCACCACTTTTTTTATAAAGTCCATGTTAAATGATTTCTTAACATCAAGTGGTGCTGCCCCATAGTTCATAGGCGACCCTTCCGCAGGGAAAGTCCAGTCTACTCGAGGTTCAATAAATAAAAAAAGATTCGGGTCAACTTTTCCGATATTGGAATTTACATTTCGATAAAAATCCATAAGATAGTTTACCTCAAATTCTTCTTTTGGTATCAGCCCTGGATGGGGTTCATTAAAAGGTTCGATTCCCAATATAGCAGGGTGGGTTGTTCCGTTGTTTACCAACTGTAAATGCTTGACAGTTAGTTCAATTGTTTTTTCTAGGTGCGTACGTACTGGATAATGAACCAGACCTTCCTCTGCGTTTGTCAAGTCATTTTCCCAGAAGGATTTGAAAGTATGCTTTAGGGATTTGTTTATCATATATTTAACTTGCCATTTTTTGTCAGGAGGTGGTGGAAACTGAGTCAGAGTTGGTTTAGGATGTTCTTTATCGACCGCTACTGTCCAGTCAGGAAACCCATCTCCTCCGTACATCTCGTTTGCAATATCTTGGTGAAAATCAAGGATGACATAGATATTTCTTTGATATAGTTCATTAATTATTATGTTCAGGTACGATAGGTATTCTTTGCCTTCCTCAGAGAGATCATTTAGGTCTGGATTTGGCTTGGGTTCTAATGCTTTCCACGATACAAGAAGACGTGCAACATTAAAACCACTAGTCTTGAGAAGGTCCAGCGCAGGCTTGACCGATTGAATTTCGCTGTTTAAATCGAGTTTAGATAATTCCTTTACATCAAGCGGCGCTATAGGAAGATATGGGGGTAGTTTGCTCCGACCTGCAAAATTTACTCCGCGAAATATGGTGTACCTTCCATGCTCATCTCTAAACCATGAGCCATCTTTCCAAAATGACTTCACGTCCTCTGGCAAAGCTGTGGTACCATCATTGTCGCTTGCTTCCTTGGTAAGTAAATTGAAGGAATCGACCGGAGAATTAGATGTCTGCTTTCTGGTCCTAATTCCAGCCAAAATGACTTGTATACCACTTACTGCCAGTGCTATTGCCGTCATTATAAGAAGAAGTGCTAATCCAAGTTTCTGATAAGAAAGTATTAAAATAGATAATGAAGTTATTACTATTCCAGTAAGCACGGTTTCATAATCATAAGACTCTCCTGCTTTCTTCTTTAGACTTTTTGCTATCCTTATAACTCCATTGGCAAGTAAACCAAACCCTAGAAATATTATTAACCATTTAGTTGCTATCTCTGGAAAGAAGAAGCCTGCGCCAATATAGATTATCAGCCCGAGACCAACACCTATATTGATTAGCCGGGACGTTTTTTTGACGCCTTTGGCGGTCAATCCACTTATGACCCTCTCTGCTCCAAGCATCATGAGGCCTATTCCGGCCAAGAATAACCAGATGAATGCGCCCGCTACAGTAGTGGTTCCGTAAAACACAACCACTACGGAAAGGATCAAGCAAACGGTCCCTACTATAATCTGGAAAATCCAAAACAATGATTGTCTTGAAGCGGGTGTTGGTCGGTTCACTTAGAATGGGAGTACAATGTTTCATAAATAGTTTTAGACTAATCATAGGGTAAGATCAAAGTAAGTATGATAAACGGTAGGTGTATTATTTTTGTATATCATCAAAAGAAACAGAATGCCCTTCGGATATAGAGTTTGGTTTTGTATTGAACTTTGACTCATTGTCTGTTAGTAACAAAATCATGACTGTATCTCTATTTTAACGGAAAGGTCACACATCAAGGGGGTAAATGAGTTAGGTATTTTACCAGTATAAGATCATTGCGGAAAAGAAGTATGATTCCAATCCACAAATGAAAAAACTCCTCACGATTGATTCCAATAATATATCTACTTGACAGTAATCGTTCAAAACCGCGATATTCTCGGAAGAGTCTGTCTAGTCAATTTCAAATCTCAACGGGGATTATTTATCTCGTAAAATTGCATATAGCAGAATATCGTGTTCGACCTCTATTTCCAAATCAATCATATCCTATTTACTGAATCGACATTTCATGAGCTTCAAATAGTTCTAAACATCACATACATCAGGTACATTGATTGCTTCTATTCACTAGAAAAATCCATATCCCTCCAAATAACATGCTTTTGATTTTTCTGGGTTAATTCTTAAAATATTTTGCTTTTTGAATGAATTGAAAATGATTGTTCTAAAGTTGAAGCCCTTGTGTACAGGGAAGAATAATCCACATGTCTTATCTTTGCCTATCACGTAAATTCTAACTGATAGAAAGATGATGTAATATGCTTTTGGCAAATAAATAGTCAAGTTAATCTTTCGTATCTACATTATTTTACACCTCTACCTGGAATTATAACAAATCCAGGCAATTTTGATAACTA
>JAKDMR010000163.1 GCA_030452275.1 Candidatus Nitrosocosmicus sp.
AGTCTAAATAAATTATTAAGAAGTTATGTCATAAAATGTATATCACTTTCGAATGAACATATCAGGATTATGAATGAAATAGACAACGAAAATCATACCTTAATTAAAAGACTATGCAAAGGATTAGAGGCAGATCTACAGCGAGAAAACAACGGTCTATTTTTTACAATTGCGATGGAAATAAAGTTGGATTCTTCCAGGAGTTTTAAAATTCCATCTGATGTGGAAATTGTGATTGGTGAAGGCAAGGAGGAACCGTTACCTTTACCCGTTTATCCCAATACATTTGTGGACATCGAACCAAAATCTATTCGGTTGTTCAAAGTTAATGGTAATGAAATTGAAGACGAGCGGAAAATAAAATTTTCTCAATTGATGAAAGGAGCCACAATTGGCCTGGATACATTTTATAATGACGGGGGTACGGAAAGACTAGATGGAATTATTAATAGTGTTAATTTTCGAAGCCGTCACGATGTGAAAGAAACTACTATTTCCTTATCCTTTAATAAAGGAAGAGAAGAGGGAATCAAAATCCGTGAATATTTCGACAGAGTTGAAGTTAAACGATACCTTATCAATGATCCCTCTTTTCTGCGACTAAGACAAGATAGTAAAGTACATGAAAAAATAAAGACGATGAAAAAAGATTTCGAGATTGCCTTAGATAAAATGTTTCCCTAAGTATATATCTCTACTTCAAATATGATCGATATATTTTGTCAAATAAAAGGTGCTATATTGTTTTTAAGATAAGATTACTTGTACCTAATCAAGGATTAACAAAAGATAACCTTCTTATCTTTTCGGCCTTTAATTCTTTTTCGAGCGAAGATAATCTTTCATTCAGCTTAATTAAAAGACTTTCATTATCCTTAGCGTCTTCCTTGATCTTGTTCATCTCTTCATCCTTTTCTCTTAATTTTCTGTTAATCAAATATTCATTATCCTTGTTTATCTCTCCCAATTCTATAACTTGTCTGGACAATCTCTTTTCATCATTTATTGTCAATAAATCAATTGCTTTGATATAATCCTGTAATAGTTGATGCTCTGTTGGTTTGTAATAAGATCCCGAGACACCAATATCGTGGTTCAGTAGGATTTCAACATTGGCAGGTGACATCTTTTGTTCAGCTATAGTTTTAAAAAATTTTCTGAATCCATGAACCATCTTAAATTCATGTCTTCTTTCTCCTTCTCTTAGGTTTTCTCTAACACCTTGCTCCCACAATGCTCTATTTATGAGGTTCTTAATACCGTGAACCTTTAGTTGCTTAGGATCTAAAGCGAGTCCAAATTTTGCACCGTACTTCATATTGGATGTTTGCCATATATCCCGCATCAACCAAGAATCTTTAGTTATATTCTCTCCATATTGAGAACGATGATCCATCCAATCCTTTAATGCAACATAAGCCTCGGGACTAATGAATGAGAAATATTCTTCCTTCTCTCCGGGGTAAACGATTATTTTTGCTGCAATTATCTTACCTTTCTCATCATTTATTGGGACGATGTGTTTCCACTTTAGATATTCCCATGCTCCTAGACGTATCCCTGAAGATATCATTACAAACACTATTGGTTTAAGTCGTCTATCGGGATATTGTAATAATTTTTGTATCTCTTCTCTGGTGGGAGCCCGGTCCAGTGCTGCGTGAAGACCGCTGGGAATCCCTTTCCTTATTTTTTCCCAATTGATAACTATATCATTCATAACACAAAAGAGCCGAATAGACTTGAAGTAATTTGGCACTGTGGATTCAGATATTTCACCGTTCCTAATACGAACTTTTTGATAATCTGAGAATTTTATTAATTCTGTGTATAACCAATTAGGTTTTTTCTTGCCTTGAATGTAAAATCGATTCACTTTTTCCTCAAACGAGCCTTGGAAATTAAGGAAATCCAAAAAAACTTCTAGTCGTTTAGGGTACTGTCTTCTTGATTCAGGAGCCTTTAAAGCAAAAAGAAAATTTGTTAGGGGATCGACTTGAACATCTTCTGAATCTAGTTCTTCGTGTGCTTTTGTAGTCGATTCCACAATCTATCTGTAATTACTGCGTATTTAAGATTATACTCAATTCTGATATGGGCCGGGTCGGATTCGAACCAACGACCCCCGCCATGTCAAGGCGGTATCTTAACCAGGCTAGACCACCGGCCCTAGTATTACAATTATTGATTTTCTCTCTACTCTTTATATATAATTGTTCATTATTTTCGCCTCGTATGGATTTAGAAGGTTTGTTATGGTTTTTAATGGAGTCTTGACGGTTGAAATATATTTTCTTCTCGACATCTATTAAGTCATCGGAGTAGTGGTTTTTGATATCGATCTTACTGATTTTGGTAAGATCGTCTAGTTCTCTACCCATGTTTTGATTCTTACTGATTTTGGTAAGATCTAATAAATTAGGAAATAGTGATGAGAGGAGTGGAAGCTCTCTGTCTAGCAGGTTTAAGAGTTTCTTCCTTAAAATTGACCTCAGTTTATACTCATAAGATTGGGATGCTTCCTTTTGACCTTGTAGGTATTGAATCTCGGCTTTTGAGAGAAGTGACATAGAACATCTATTGAAAAGAAGTTAAAAGATCTTTCGATTATTTCTGACGGTCTCGTTTTAGATTCAACTCTTATGTCGTCTCCTATACTTCAAGATATACGAAGTTAGTAATCTTTCCCTTGGATCTTCATAGAAAGTGCGGGATTTGGACCCGGAAATTGGACAGATATCAGTTACTCTAAAGAATACAAACAAGACAACTTTTTTAATAAATGGACTAGTAATACAATTTAGTGGATGAAATAACTCAAGCAGTTAAAAGAGTCTAATTATTATCATCCGGTAGTTACCAACGTTATCCATGATTACAAAATAATGCTTGAAATGGTTATAGATGGATTAAATTCAGCTGAATTAGGGTATAACACCGTTTGGGACACTGAAATGTGCAAATGGTCATCCAAATATTTTGTGGAAGGCTTAGAATTAGTTAGACAGAGAGTCAAAGGAAAAGGCATAAAATGTTGACTAATTACTGAGGTTAATTTAGAAAATAAAGATTTTCTTAATACCTTACCTTTCTTAGAGATTAGACATTTAGATGGATTGAGAGGAAATTTTGGAATCCGTGACGAAATGGTATTCATGGCTTTTGTTCTTCATAAAGAGGATGATGAATCCGTACAGACATACTTTAGCAATTCTAAAATCATAGCAGAAAAACAAATGCAATTATTTGAAGAATTGTGGAGCATGGCCATACCATTTTCTGCAAGAAAGAAAGAATTAGAGTGTGAAGATAAAAGAGACACTCAAACTATGACAGATTTTGAAAATATCCAAAGAGAAATAGAATCTTTGCTCCTAACTTGTAAGAAGGACTTGACAATATTTTCTTCTAACAAGATCCTATGCTATCTTTTGAATAAGAGCAGTTTACTTAATTATTTACCGTCAATCTTACAAAAAGAGACATCAATCAAAATTCTCATAGAAAATATAGATGAATATTTGATTAATCAAGTAGTTTCTATAAACAAGCTAGCAAATATCAAGCCGATCCAAATTGGATAGATAAACAAAATTGGAGAAATAGATGAAATGGTCATGATATTTGACAATAAACATTTGCTTCATGTTTACTATGATCTAGATAGCAAACTAATTGCAAGTTTTTCAAACGAGGAACACAAAGTATTGGTTCAAGAGTTAATGTTTGAGAAATATTGGAATGAAGTAAAGAGTCTTAATATTCTAAATACCAACTAGATATGCGATCTAATAACCCTGGATAGATGCATTTTTGCTAAGGATCAGGAATGAATCGCTCTATTTGAACCCATTAATGTCATGGCAGAGTCGCCGGACTAGATAAAAATATGGGTTTACAGGGAAATCTTTGAATAAAAATATGTGGTATTGTAAAGGATCTTGAGAAAGTTGAATATAACTGTCAGCTTGTTACTATTATCTACTATCGCTCTATTTTCGTCATCATCTATACTTTCTTATGAATCATTTGCACAATTTGATTTCAATGTAAGCAAATCGAGACATATGAATATAGATCTTGGAAAGGGCGTAATGACCAACACTCAACTAAACTTTCCTATTATAGGTAAAGGATCATTTCCAGGAGTCCTATTGATACATGGTTCAGGTCCAACGGATATGGAGGGAACTTTATCTCTGAATTCAAAACCATTAGGAGAGATTTCAAATTACCTTTCTGAAAGAGGTTTTGCCGTCCTCAAATACGATAAGAGAGGTATAGGTCAATATGGCGAGATTAAAGACAAAAATTTGTGGAAAAATATTACCGTTAATGACCTGATTAGAGATGCAGAAAAAGCTCTTTCTGTCTTAATTCAACAACCAGAAGTTGACCCAAAAAAGATAAGTATTATTGGTCATAGTGAAGGGGCAATAATTACCACCAAAATCGCAGTAGATAATCCAACAATAGTACAAAATATAGTCTTGATGAGTGTAAGTGCACAAAGTCTCATTGATATTCTCAAATATCAAATGATAGAAAACCCTATTGCATATGCTCATAAAGTTTTAGATAAAGATACTAACAACGAATTATCGATTTCTGAAATAGTAAATGATAACTTTTTAAAGTATATCTTATTAACGATTCATTATCCACAACAGAACGATACTCAATCAGTAACGCAGGCGTTGGGAAAATTATTTGAAAATAGTATAGTCAATTCAGGATACAGCCTACACATTGAAAATCAGATTCAGCCCATTCTAGTTGAGTCTTTCAATAATGTTAGTGATAGTGACAGGACTGAATGTATAATGTACATATGTCCAATATGGTTAGATTCTCATCGTAACTTAACATCAGCTTTCAATGTAATTGGTAATGTCTCTTCTTCAATTAACATTCTTCTTCTTCATGGAGAAAATGATGCTCAAATTCCTTTAAAACAAGCATTAATGATAAAACAAATCCTAGATGATAGTAAATACTCTAGCCACGAATTAAAAACTTATCCAAACTTGGGCCACGTTTTTTATCCTTCCTCTATGTGGCAAACTAAAATTGGTCCGATAGCCCCCAGGGTATTGGCAGATTTATATTCTTGGTTAGAATCTCGTTCCAATTAGGTTTTTATTTTAATTTATGCTATTTCTAATGCAGCTATTCATTAATAATGGCACAAAATAAGTTATCGAAAATTCTGCCGGTTCGATCCTTGCGCGGGATCATGGATGAAACGCTCTATTTGAACCCGCGATCCCTTATATTGATAACATCCTGCACTTCGCCTTTATATCTTAATCACCAACTTGAGTATGAGTATTATTGTTCGAAAATATTGTTATATACTCACACACATAAATTCACAGATGGATATTTAGCTAACCATTGCTCATACT
>JAKDMR010000164.1 GCA_030452275.1 Candidatus Nitrosocosmicus sp.
ACTACCAGTACCAGTTGCTGTGAGGGGATGACATATGTCCCTTGGTTCTACACTTGTTAAAAATAGAGCAAGGCGATAACTTTAATGTCTACTGTGATATTGAAACTAACAAGATAATTGCAGAAAAACTCTAATAATAAGCACGGATTATTACCAACGTTTCAAAATTGGCAAATATACTTATGCTGTATTAAATGAATCTGTGCGTATAATATTAAGTATTACTTTATCGTCAATTGAATAGGAATTAATAGATAAATCACTTTATTACTCATTTAAATATTGGAAATAATTCGATGCTACCTTGCTAGAAGCGATGCTTTTAACCTGTCATCTTATGAATGGTAAATTGTATGACAGAGTAAATATTACTTGAGTTATCCAGAAAAGTTTTCATAAACTCGATTTTTCCAATCTTATTTTATCCGTCTTTATAGATAATCTTCTGCTATTAGATCCTGTTGACATTTTGATCAGCAGATCATTAACAAACACGATCTGTAAAACAAGGCTTTCAACTTTGGAAAAAAAATCATAAACACGTTTTCATAAAGATTAATCTAGACCCTATCACTTCACTGATTATTATCACCGAATTTTAATTCTTCTAGATATTGTTTTCTATTACAACACGCCAAACCCCGGGAGATTTAATGATCCGTGCTTCTATTTTGAGGTGTTTCTCTATTATTTCGACGTCAAATTGACTCCAGCTCATCAGGTAATGTCTTCATCGGCATGGCGGAGTCCCGATCTTGATTTTTCAGTGATTTGCAAATAATATCCAATAATTCACATTTTATACACATGATAACATCATCGTGATTCTAGTATAAAGGCATTACTTTCGAGGCATTATTCGGACACTGAAGTTTGTGACTTAGAAGAATAAAGATAGAGTCAGGGTTTAGAAAATTTCTTAAACTCAAATTATTGCTTTGTCCAAATGAGGAGTAACCATAGAAAACAGTTGAATATCAAAGAAGTCTAATCTCAATGGATCTTTTGCTGGAATGCATAAAAGAGGTAAATATCTCTTCTCTCTAGAAGGCTGATTCCTAACTGCTAAATTTATCCAAACAACTCTTTTTTTATTTTTTCTCTTGTCTGTTTAATTATCCATACCACATACTGATATGCACAAGAATTCTTATTTTTCACATGCATTACGAGTGCAGGATAAACTCTTGTTTATGTATATTGAAAATGATTTATCTTCTACTCAATTAAGCAATTATGAAACTCTACACTCAACATCCGTACATCGCGCTCTATTATTGATTCCATCAAAAAATTGTAAACATTAAATTTTTGACAGTATTGTTTTAGATGATTCAAAAAAATCGTTCCACAAGTCATAAGCAATTATATAAATAGACTAAATATTTACATTTATGATTAAAGCTCAAAATCCTGAGGATAACGAATCAGCAATTCGTAAGATTGAAGGTAGAATATTGGAAAAATTATTTACACAATCAAATCAACAGACTCCATTAACAAGTGATAATGAATTAAGCGGAATCTTGACAGATAAAACAGACCATTCAAATTTTGACATCGCTCTTGAAAATCTAATTGTAGGTGGTTTTGTTTCCAGAATAGGTGACAACGAATATCAAATTACAATGAACGGAAGTGATGAGCATTCAAAACGAACCAATGCAGATGTACTCTTCTAGCTCACGACTCTTGAATTAAGGAGAAGTGTATAGGGTCACAAAATACATCATTCAGATATTATTTCAGCAATAGAATGTATAAATTCGGTTCATATAAGAGAATCTTTGAATACAGCGCATTTAAACAAAATATTCATAAAGAAAATACCATACGATTTGAAAACTTTTTAGTTATTCGAAACTAGTTGGTAATTTAAGGGAGTTTGCAAAATGCAACCTTATTTTTTGTTGAGGCCGTTAACTTTGGTGCGATTCAGTAAAGATCTCGAGATGGCATAACACCTGTCGATATCGAAACCCAATACCTCCTAATTATAAATTGAATATTCATTTCTGATACTCATTCCAGCCTTGATAAATTTTGAAACCTCAATTCGCTTTTGTAGAATTTGAACCCAAATCCATTGTATTATTAGAACTCATTGGTCGAATGCAATGGAGATCCTTTTAGGGCGTATTAATGTTCCCATAAGTGGTTGTATTGCAGTGGGAATGTCGAGGATTACAGATTGGGGAACAAATTTTGAAATGTTGATGTTCTCTTTAGTACCTAGTATAACTGTTTGCATACTGATATAGACTAAAAATGCTTTTTAATCGTAGTTGATTTTCTTGTCAATTATTCTTTGATAGAGTTGATTAATAAACACCAACAGTTCCTCATTTGTTTCTTGATGATTTCTTCTCATATAGTGATAGAGCTCTTCTGTTGATGCATGGTAGTCTATTCCAATATTCTTTGCTATTTCCAATGATAGCAATGACATCAATAATTTTCGAAGGGTAATATCTGGACCATAATTTATCACATCAGAATGTAATTCAGCAATAATATTCTTAAAATTAGAATATATATATTTATCTTTAGCTTCTCTGGTCTTTTTCGCAAATACATTTCCCATCAATCTCCTTTTCATGTGTATGTTTTCAACCATTGTGATAAACTCCTTATCTAGATTTGGAGATTTGGTCAAAACTTCTGAAAGCAAATCTGATGCATCTTGTTCACTTAAATTCATTTCCTCAGCCAATACAAATAAAACATGGCAGGCAGCGCATCCATTTTCTCTTACAGCTTGAGGATTGCCTTGTACATGCATTATAGCTTTGTAAATAATGTTTAGAGCCATCTCTTCTCTTTTCATACAGATTACATTCTAATTTATGAAGGAAAAACAAATAAAAGCTTGGATCTATTTTGGTTAAAAGAAGATTTGCTTGGTTCATGGTTTTGAGTTCGGGCTGACTTTATCTTTTCTTCGTTAGTTTTTAACTTTATCTTCGGATTAACAGCTCCGTGGCTGAGCGAAAAATGCAATCTATCAGTAACGGAATCATTTTTGATAGTACTACACAAAAGAAGAATAACATCAACTTTGGATCTTTAGCTAAGATTTTTTGATTGCTATGAAACCTATAGTATGATATAACATTAAGATTACCTTTCAGAATCTGTTACGTATTTAACATGTTCTTTGCCTACCTCATAAGATGGTGAAAGAAAGACTGATTGAAAAGGTTGAGTCCCACCATTCTTATTATTTCTATTCCATTTGCTTCCTTAAAACTCTTTGATACGACATGGCCGATTCCTTTCAGCTGAAAAGATCACGTAGAAATTTTGAAAATTTTTTCATCTGTTTTTTGTCAATCTCAATCTTTGAACTTTTAATAGGTATCACTACCTACGAACTTTGGGGTCCAATTCAAATTCTCAAAAGTTCAAACGATTATCCAAATCATAAACTCAAAGATATGAGTCAGATAAAACTCCTATATGACCTGGTAGCAAATGATTACAAGATAACACACACTATTTGAGGATATTTTGCAAGTATCGTTGAAAGATGATAATACTTTAGATACGCAAAAAAAGTATTCTAATCTAAAAAAATATATAGGAATCTATTATGATCCACATAAACCAGTATCAAAAAATTTGTGATTGTAGCAAAAAACTTAGCGAATCCCCGCCTCTTTTATCTTTGGATATTGATACCAACTTGGACCATCCTTGATAGTGGTGATATTCAATTCCTTTCTAACATCATCAAGTGGCATTTCATACATTTCTTCAAATTTTACAAGAAAAAGGGGTTTACATTCCTGTGCCATTTTGATCCCTTTAGATAAAGTTCCAAAAATCGCAGGAGAATGAATTTTTTCAGAATTAGGAATGCTTGCTAACCCTGGAAAACATGCTGCCCCTACTGCAACTAAGTCAATTAGCATGAAAGCTGGATAAGAGTACTGAGTCACATTTAATGCTATAACTCCAATTTCTCCAATGGCCATATTAAACCCACTAATTGTATGATACATATCATGTGTTTTTCTAACTCTCATTGTGACATAATCCGTGTCATTATCCAAAGACGTTCTATCTCTTGATTGATAAAAATGTGGTTCGAAACCCATTGTCTTCATCAAAAATGCATAAGTATAACCTAGTGAATCTTTTGGTAATTTCAACATCTCATCTAGCTTATATTCTGGCCCCATGTATCTTCGAACATTTTGGCAGATTCAGGATCTTCTCGCAATCTTTCGATACAGTTCTTCATCCAAATTGTATCACGGAAACCGTCCTCAAGATCAAAGACTGTATCCAATTTACCACGATTCGTAACCAAGTGTTTTATCATCCCGCCAAGTAGTTCTATGTTATCTACCTTACTCATTAAGTCCATATATCCCATATTGAATATTGCAAATACGTACATACTAAAATGCATTTTGTCTTGAATGCATAATCCTAATTTGGTCGGATCATTTAGTCAAATCTCAATTGAATGATTTGTGATGTTTTTGCTTTTTTATCCGGTATGTATTACGCTAGTGGCCGCTGATTCCCAACATTTAAGAAAATTTGAATACTCTACTTCAAAAAGATCATCTTGTGTCATTTCATTACTTTTTTTGAATTTGGAGGGGATCTAAATCTGTACGCTATTTGTTGATAATCCATGCTCATCAAAATAAAAGGTTCGATATATAATTCTGTATATCGGCTCTCTTTATGGCGATCATAAGAGACAATGAGAACTACTGACTTGTAAATGGGTTGCTTGGTCATTCGGAATTCTATAACATCTGAATATTCTTGTCTGGAAGTTTCATTTACATGAGAGAATAGCCTAGAGCACTGATTCGAAATAGGATCACTTTCAGTCAGGTTCTCTTCCGATTTCTTTGAAAGAGCCGTCTATCTTCCTTTGGTTACTTTGTTCTTTGGTTTCTCTGGAACATCAGAATGAGAGGGGATTTCAAAGCCTTGACCCAGTATACTTATTCTCTCAATGGATATCGCCTCTTTGGATCTCAAAATACATTCCATAATTGTAATGATGAAGTTGGTTGAGGGTCCACAAATTATTATTATTTCTTTTCTCAAGCCGTCAAGTAATGATACTTTTTCCAAATCCTTAATAGAGACTATATCAAAAAACTTCAAAAGGTTGGGGTGTCTTTTCTCAACTTTGATTTTGCCGGAGTATATAAGAAATAGATTCAATCCTACTATGATTGCGCTAGCAATAGCAAGGATCCCAGTGATCCCTTCAAATGCCCGACCCGTTGACCAAGTCCCGGTTGCCAGATGTATAATCGCTTCTTTAATATTTTCAATGTATTTTATTGTTACTATGGATAGAAGTATTTGAGGCTGGGTCATAATTCCAAACGAATAAAGCTAGTCTCATAGAGTATCATAT